>JACCYX010000319.1 GCA_013696265.1 Chloroflexia bacterium | reverse complement strand
GTCCATGACACGGGGGTGTCCGCCCGTTGCGGAAACACCGCATCGTGCCGATCGCGGCGCACATGGGCAGACACCCCTCACGCCTGTTTGGCCGGGGGGCACTCCTGATCGGGGGTACCGCCCCTACCGTTCCGGTTGAATGAGCATGCACGTGGATAACGTTGTTGACGGATTCAGGGTAAACGAGCATGCACCCTGATTGCGTATCATCGGCCAATCGTCGAGCGGTCGTGGACGTAGTAGGTCATGCTCTGGAGGGCGCTGACCGGGTCGATCTCGCGGATCGTCACCGTGTCCGGCACCTTCAGGATCACCGGCGCGTAGTTGAGGATCGCTTCAACCCCGCCCGCCACCATCCGGTCGGCAATGTCTTGCGCATATGACTTCGGCGTGGCGATGATGCCGATCCTGATTCGCTCGCGGACGATCGTGTCGGTCAGGTGATCGTCGTGCAGGATCTCCATGTCGTTGACGCAGTTCCCCACGTTCCGGGAACCGCGGTCGAAGACCGCGACGATCGAGAACGACGACGGGGTGAATCCCCGGTAGTTGGCGATGGCCCGGCCGAGGTTGCCGAGACCGACGAGCGCGACCGGCCACTGCCGGTCGAGCCGCAGGATGCGGGCGATGGTCTGGGCCAGGAAGTGGGTATCGTACCCCTTGCCCTGCTTGCCGAACTTGCCGAAATAGGAGAGATCGCGCCGAATCTGGGCGGCGGTGACGCCGATCAGGTCGGCCAGTTCCTCGGAAGAGACGGAGCGCACGTCGGCGTCGGTCAGGGCCCGCAGCGTTCGGACGTAGATCGGCAGCCGCCGGATGACAATGTCCGGAATCTGCTGCTCCCCGTTGCTGTCGAAGAGGGCCGACGCGGGCGATGGTTCGAGGAGGACTCCTCCCATACGTGAAAGTGCTCCATTCTGCGTGGGCGGCTGGCTGGCGCCGTGGTGGGGATGGGCAGGCTGGTGACCATTCGATCCGTTGTCGCGGGATCTGGCTTGGCCGGGCTCCTTGACGATCATGGTTACCCCGATTGGCTCTCGTTCGCGCCACGCCTCATCCGGGTGCAGACCGCGCCCTACGCAGGGGCACGGAAACCGGCGACGCGACGATGGACATGAACTGGTGGATGGTGGTTGACCCGGTCCCTGGTGCGCATCGGCAATGACCTGTATCCATGCACGGGCGATTGGCGACGAAGCGTGCGCTCGTGCGCATATTCACAAGTGTACCTATTTCTGCACAAGATTTCACAAACCAGCGGTCCCCGACCCGGCGTGACCGAGGAGGATCGCTCAGTTTCCGGTCTCCCAGAAGACCCGCTGGAACTCAACCGTGTCGTAATAGCCGACGACGCTGACGATCTTGCCGCTCGTGACGCGGATCATCGCCACCTGCTCGCTGATCAGTTCCCGGTTCTGGCGGGCCGAGTATTCGCGAATCACATACTGCACCGCGGCCCGGTCGGGCCCGGCAATCACATCGGTGACGTCCCAATGCGCGTTCGGGTACGACGACACCACGGTCCCGAAGTAGGCCACGATCTCATCGGCCGGCCGGATCGGGGCGGAATGGGGGTGGGCCCGGAACGTCGCGTTGGCGGCGAGCGTGTGACGCAACCGGCGCGGGTCGCGGGCGTCGATCGCGAGGAAGAACTCCCGGCCGAGCGCCTCGACGACCTCCGTGGGATTGAGCCCGGAGGCGCTTCGCTTCTGGCCCGGCGGATTGCCCCCCGGATCGGCGGACGAAGAAGATGAACTCATGCAGGCGCTATCCCATCAGCATTGGCGTGAAGCGGGCCCGTCCCTCCGCCGGTGGCGGCGGGAAACGGAGCCACACGGGCGGACTAGAGGTGGAGTGAATCGGGAACGAGCTTCAGCAGCTCGTCGAGGTGCGTTTTCTGGATCTCCGCGAGTCCCTCCCGGGCGCCCACCTGGTCGAGCGGCTCGTCGAGCGCCCGCAGGTAGCGGTAGTCGTGCAGGGCGAGGTGCTCGGCAAGTTCCCGGACGCTCACGTTGCGGTCCCGGCGGCTCGATCCTCCCAGTGACCAGGCATCGTCCGGGAGGCTCCGCAGCAGCGAGCAGGTGCCCTGGCGCAGGCGCCGGAACTGGGCCATGAGCACGATGGTCGGGGTGGCGACGTCACGGGCGACGCTTGTCGCGCCCTGCTCCCAAACGGGGAGTTTGTCGAGGTCGGGATTCGTTTGGGTGGCAATCGTGTGCATCTTCGGGAAGACGCGCTCTTCCTCGTTACGCATCCCGATCACGAGGTCCTTGGCGGTGGGTTCGCCGCGGTACACGGCGCGCTCCAGGCGGTTGGGGTCGTGAATCGGCGTGAGCCAGCGCGAGAGATGGTTGACGGTGAAATGAAGCCGGATGATCAACGCGTTGTTGTCCGACGTACCGATCTGGCGGCGCAACTCGTCGCTCACCGGCGCGTTGACGTCGATGAAGCTCGTCGCACTTCTCATTCTGACCGCCCTCTTCCTTGCTCAGCACGAATTCCCGGCCCATCCGGACACCGTCGGCCTCGTCGTCCCATTTTAGGCGAGAACGTCCCTGGCCTGCACGACATGGCTGGCGTCGTGGTTGCACACGCTATTCAGGAGCCAGTGAAGCGTGACCCGGCCGCGCTTGGGCAGGATCCCCACCCGGTTCCACTCATCGGCCCCGAGCGCGCCCAACCGCTCGACCAGGGCGCCCCGCCGCTCCGCGAACTCTTCGAAGGCCGCCCGCGTATCCTGGTCACGATAGCCATGTTCGATCGCCCAGAGCGAATCGTCATACTCCTCGAAGGCGGGCTCGTCCTCCACCAGGATCGCCGCCACCCGATTCCCGATGATCTCTTCCCAATCGCGGAAGTGCGGCAGGATCTCGACGAGGCCCCAGCCACCATCCTGGGCGGGACGGGCGAGGTCTTCGGCTGATTTCCCTTCGATCAACCGGCCAAGATCGACCGGCACGGATGCCAGGGTGGCGATTACGGCGTCGGTCGTGCGCCCCTCCTCATCGACGGTCATGACCTCGCGTCCGTCGTTCGCGCGATGCGAATCACCGGCGTTCCCTGCCGCGGGAGGCTGGTCGCCGGGTGCGCCTTCATCGTGAGCGGCAGTCATCTTCGCCTTCGGGGCGTGCGTGAACATGATCATCCAATTCATTGCGGGGGATCGCGTCGACGCCCTGGTCCAGGACGCTCCAGGCCAATCAGAATCCGGACCCTTCGCCACGCGACGAGCGGTGCTGGCGATGATTATTCCCGACGTGGGCCGGTTTCCGCAATCAGCGGTCCTGTTTTCCAACCGTCATCGTCGAGGATTGGCACGTTCCGGGAACGCCACGACTCCCCCTCCAGCTCCAGCCGCCAGGCGTTGAGGTCCGGCGGGTCGCACCCGAACGAGGCGATCACCATCAGCGCCTCAGGATACTGGA
Organism: Chloroflexia bacterium; assembly: GCA_013696265.1. Classification (GTDB taxonomy): domain Bacteria; phylum Chloroflexota; class Chloroflexia; order Thermomicrobiales; family UBA6265; genus JACCYX01. The sequence goes on along the minus strand of JACCYX010000319.1, from coordinate 4,560 downwards.
ATTCCGCGAGATCGGTGGGCGACGGCCGGGCGGGACCCAAGGGGTGAGAATGGACGATCGCGCCGAGTTCCCAGCCCCGCCGGTCGATGTCGCGCAGGGCGGCAATCAGGTCGTGACGATCCATTTCGTAGCGAGTCGGTGAGGCACGGCAGTTGGAGCCGGGGTAGAACTGGCGGGCCAGCGCGATCACCTCCGCCCCGCGTTCGACCCGCTCGACGCCAAGCAAGCCGACGCCCTCGTTGGGCAACGCCCGCCGCAAGTGCCGCACGACCTGGTCGAGTTCCGCTGGCGGTATGACCAGGGCGTCGGCGGCGCGCGTCTCCCCTTCACCAGTCATTCAGGTATCCCACGTACACTTCCCGGAACGATCGCGCTTGATTCCATGACCACGTACCAGTATAGGAGCTTCGATGTTCCCGCCTGTCACCCATGATGCCCGCCGCCTTCACTTGCGGGCCGGTTCTATCATCGCGATCCTGGTCCTGCTGCTCGCCGCGCTGGGCCAACCCGCCACGGCCCGGCAGGGCCACGCGCCTGCGAGCGACAATCCTTACGCGGAAGAATGGGTGATGGCCGCCATCCGCCCGGATTTGCGGGAATCGGTCCGCGCCGCGATGCCGGTCGACCTGCCCGTCTACGAGATTTCGGCCACGCTCGAGCCTCAGGCCGAGGGCGGCGACGTTCCAACCGTGACCGGCCGTCTTGCGCTCACGTACATCAATACGACGGACGCCCCCCTGGCTGCGCTGCCGCTCCGGCTCTACGCCAACGGCCCCGATGAAGAGCACGACGCGCAGCTCGTCAGCAACGTCACCGTCGCCGGCGAGGAGGTTGACGTCACGCTCTCGGTCAGCGATTCCGTGGTTTCCGTGCCGTTCGCTCAACCGCTTGGAATTGGGGAATCCGCGGCGATCGAGATGGACTTCGCCTCCTTCCTGCCGATCGACGCGGTCGACCACTACGGCATCTTCGGGTACGGCTCGGCCGCTGGTACCTGGGCGCTGGCCCACTGGTACCCCACGATCGCCGGCCGCGACCCGGTCTCGGGCTGGCTGCTCGATCATCCCAGCGTCAACGGGGACGCCATCTTCTCCGATACGGCGCTCTACGACGTGACGATCGAGACCGAGCCGGACTGGAGGCTGGCCACGACCGGCGTTGAATTCGGCGAGATTGCGGAGGGGGATGATGGCCAGATCGTCCGGCGCTTCGTTTCGGGTCCCGTCCGTGATTTCACGATCGTGGCCGACGAGGACTTCGAGGTGGCGACGGAGGAGGTCGACGGCATCACGGTCAACTCCTGGTTCAACCCCGGCGAGGAACGGGTTGGCGAAGCGATCCTCCAGTACGCGGTGCAGTCCCTCGCCTTCTTCGACGACCTGCTGTCGCCGTACCCGTATCTGGAACTCGACCTGATGCCGGTGGACATGCACGGCGCGGCCGGCAGCGAGTTCCCGGGCCTGATCTATATGGGACTGGACTACTACACCGGTCCCACGGACCTCGCGACGCCCAACTCGCTCGACTTCACGGTCGCCCACGAGGTCGTGCACCAGTGGCTCTACGGCCTGGTCGGCAACAACCAGTACGACAACGCCTTCACCGACGAAGGGATCACCAACTACCTGTCGGCCCAAGTCTATTTCGAGGAAGTCTACGGCGAGGCGGAAGCCGACCGGATCATGAACCTTCACATCCGCACCCCTTTCGAGCGGATCGTCAACCTGGACGGCGACCTGGTGGTCAACCAGCCGACCGACGAGTTCGAAACCGGTCGGGAGTACGTCTTCGCCGCCTACACCAAGGCGCCCCTTGGCTTTGAGGCGATCCGGCTCGAAATCGGGGACGATGCGTTCTTCGAGTCGCTTCAGGAGTATGTCGCGGAGTTCACGTTTGCCGTCGCCGAACCGGCCGACCTGCTGGCCGCCTTCGAAGCCAGCTCCGGCCAGGATTTGGACGCCCTCTGGGATACCTGGTTCAACGAAACGGACGCCGCCGGCGCGCTGGACTGACCGCCAACCGGCGAACATGCGGGTGATGATGCGACACGGGATGATCCGGGCGGCCCCCAACCGATCGTTGAGCGAACACTGTGCACAAGGCAAGAGGTGCGTAGGGGTCAACCTCCGTGTTGACCCGGCCTCCGCAACCCTGTGGTTTCGGGCGATCACGGAGGATCGCCCCTACACGCGGGCAGAACCGGTCGGCATTGACCTATCGCGCCGTGTCCATCCGGATTCCGTACCGCACGGTGTTGTGGGCCGGCCCGTGAGCCGGCCCATGCACCTTCCGCCGGTTTATCCCTGGTTGGCGGCGTAGGCCTCCTCGTATTCCGCGCGGATCGTGTCGCCGCCGCGACTGCGCCAGTCGCTGATCATCGTGTCCAGCGCCGAGATGTCGTCGCGGCCGGTGACGATGTTCGAAAGCGTGTCGGCCACGAGCTGGCCCAGCGTGCCGCCTTCCTGGATCGCGGTCGGCGAGAAGAGGTTTTGCGCCGGATCGTCGATGCCGATCTCGTAGATCGCCTTGGCCTCATCGGTGAGCAGCGGACCAATCTCTGGCTCTTCGGCGTTCCAGTTCACGCCCAGCGAACCGCCGATGTAGGCGGTCAAGCTGCCCTCCTCCTGGTCCAGCAGGTCGAGGCGGATCGGGAAGCCGTTCTCGTTGTATTCGAAGTGCGTGCCTTCGGTACCGAAGGACTTGTAGAGCCACTCTTCGCTGCCGAACGGGGCCGAGAGCCAGTTGAAGATGCGCAGCAACTCGTGGATCTTCTCGTCGTTGTCCTCGTGCTTGAGCGGAATCGCGGTGAACCCGAAGAGCCCCGGCAGGTTGTAGGAGACGCCCTCGCCGCCGTCGTGACCGAACGGGATCAGGCGCTGGACTTCGGCCTCCGGCGCGTATTGCCGGATCGTTTCCAGGAACCCGCCCTGGCCGTAGATGTTGCCGCCGTCGACGTGGATGCCGGTGCGGCCGCTCTGGAAGAGCTGCAACGCCTCTTCGAAGGCCATCGCCGGGGAATCTGGATGGAAAGCGCCTTCGTTGTAGAGATCGACCATGAACGCGACTGCCATCCGGTACTCGTCGGTCTCGATCCGGTTCACCATCGTGCCGTCGTCGTTGACGCGCCAGTTGTTGGGAACCCGGAACATGGGGTAGATGATGCCCATGTCCCAATCGGACGAATAGCGGCCCATCGCCCAGGTATCGTCCTGGCCGTTGCCGTCGGGATCGGACAGCGCCATCCCAATCCACTGCTCGCGCGCCTCCTCGGCGTTGGTCGGCAGACCCCCCGTCAGCGCGTTCGCCCAATCGGTGCGGAAGGCGGGAACCTGGCCGCTGCGCCCGCCCGGACAGGGCACGCCGTAGATCTTGCCGTCGGTCTTGGTCGCTTCCCACATGAAATCGGGGAACGTGGCGAGGTTCGGGTACTGCTGGAGGGCGTCGCCGGTGACGTACGGGGTGAGATCGAGGAACGCCCCCTCCTGGACGAAATTTTGGAGCGGGGTCAGGGTCTGGTTGAAGTTCAGGTAGAACATGTCCGGCATGTCACCGGACGCGATGATGGCGGTCGCTCGCTCGCCATAGCTCGCGTTCGGCACCTGGACCGGATCCCAGCTCACGCCGAGACGCTCCTCGAGCCCTTGCCAATACTGGTTGTCGTCCTTGCCCGCGGCGGGGGCGCCGTAGATCATGACCATCGCCACCACCGAGTCGCCGCTGCCGGGCACGCCATCGGTGGACGCGAACGGCTCGGGCATCCTGGTGTAGGCATCGTTGACGCCCTCGACTCCCGATGGGTAGTAGCCATCGGCGCCAACCACCGGTGAGGCGGCGGGTGTCGCCTCCTGGGCCGAGGCGAACCGTGGCCCGGCCAGCGCCGCGGCGGTCGCGCCGGCGCCGGCCTTGAGCACGCACCGTCGTCCAACCGTGGACTTCGCTGGTTTGTTCGGCAGATTCGAGTTTCGGCTGTGCTTCGACATGTAGACCCTCCTGGGTAGCCAGCGCCCCGTTGGCCGCCGGCATCGTGGGCGACTCGACCGTCGCCAGTACCTAACCTTTGACCGCGCCGGTAAGCACCCCCTTCGTGAAATACTTCTGCAGGAACGGGTAGACAAGCAGGATTGGGATCGTCGCGATCACGACCATCGCCATCTGGATCGACTCACCTGGCGGCGGCGGTTGTCCCGGCGGGAAGTCTGCCGCCGAGGTGATGCTGGTTTGCTCAAGCACGTATTGGCGCAGCGTCACCTGGATCGGCCACATCGTGGGATCGTTGAGATAGAGGATGGCGTTGAAGAACGTATTCCAGCGGCCCAGACTTGCGGGCGTCGCTATGCCCATGGAGCCGTCTTCTTAGGCTGCTTTGCTTGTATTGGCTTTCCTGGCTTGGCTACACGGTTTGGCTACACGGCCACCGAGCCGCCCCTTTTACTTCTTTCTTTCTATATCTAAGAGTAAGAGCTAGCGTCATCAGCGTCACAGCATCCTTGTGGCGCCGAAAACCCCCGTAGTTCCGCCCTTTTCGGTGTGACGCTACGTCGAAAACGCTAGCGTCACTCA
>JACCYX010000309.1 GCA_013696265.1 Chloroflexia bacterium | reverse complement strand
CAGTACCAGGTGACATGGCCAAGTAATCCGTCAGTCCCACGGTCGGCGATCACCAGGCTCTCGCGGGGCGTGGGGAATCGCCCGTCGATGATCGCGGCACGACGCCCTTCGATTATCCGGGCGACATCCTCAGGTGTGGGCTGGGGATAGTAGGGTCCGTCGAACTCCCGCCAGCGGTGACCGGGCTGTCACCCTTGCGCCAGGGGTTCGAGATCATCGAGCTCGGCATCGCGCAGCATGACGCGGACGCCCTCGATCCGGACCGGTTCGTCAGGCATGGGACACTTTCCTTGTGTTGGGAAGATTCGCCGTGGATTCCATCGCGAGAACCGGTCGAATGCCCCACCGCTTGGTACGATTGACCGGCCGCGAGATCGACAGGCCTGACCCCTTGGATACCATGTTTCGCTCGCTCGATAGAGGATGACGCCCACCATGCCCGATAGACCCCCTCCCACCGCAACGGTCACCGCCGAGGAACTTCGTGTCCTGCTCGGCATCGCCGGGCTGACGGTTTCCGAGGATCGCGCCCCGGCGGTGCTCGCCGAGTTCAACGCCCAGCTTGCCCACGGGCGGCAGATCGACAGCGTTCTCGACGGCGCTCGGGAGTCCGGCTTCCCGCCCTACGACCCGACCTTCCCGAAGATCACCCTGGAGGACGACGCGACATGACGCTCGACCTCGCCACGATCACCCTGCGCGAGGCCATGACCGGTCTCGACAACCGTGACTTCAGCGTCTTCGAGCTGACGCGCGAAACCCTGCTCCGCATCCGCGCCACCGAGCCGGACCTGCATGCCTACGTCGAGGTCTTCGAGGAGGATGCCCTCAAGACCGCCCTCTTTCACGACCGGTCGCGAGAAGCGCACAAGGCGCGGCGGCCACTCACCGGCCTGCCGATCGGGATCAAGGACATCTTCGACATCGCCGGCAAGCGGACGATGTGCGGCTCGAAGATCCGCGAGGATGTGGAAGTGGCGCACTACGATGCCGAGACGGTGCATCGCCTGCGTCGCGACGGCGCGATCTTTACCGGGAAAACCGTAACCCAGGAGTTTGCCGCCGGTGTGGTCAGCCCACCATGCCGCAACCCGTGGGACCTCGACCGGATACCGGGGGGCAGCTCGGGCGGGTCGGCGGCCTCGGTCGCGATCGGCACCTCCCTGGGCGCGATGGGCTCGGACACTGGCGGCAGCATCAGGATTCCAGCTTCCCTCACCGGCACGGTCGGCCTGAAACCAACCTACGGGCGGCTTCCGATGAAGGGGATTTATCCGCTCTCGCCGGCGCTCGACACCCCCGGCCCGATCGCGCGGTCGGTCGCCGATGCGCTCCTCCTCTACCTCGTGATCGCGAACCGGCGCGAGGACGTCGCCAATGTCGACGCCATGCTCGAACCGTTCGGCGCGAAGGGCCTGGAGGGCGTTCGGCTCGGGGTGCTGACCTCGTTCTTCACCGACAACCTCCAGCCCGACGTGCATGCGTCATTCCTCGCGGCGGTGGCTACGCTGAAATCGCTCGGGGCCGAGGTGATCGAGTGCGACTGGGCCGAGGCGCAAGCGGCGCGGTCGGTGGCCGCGCTGATCAACCGGGTCGAATCCGCCGCCGTTCACCACGACCACATCCGGGGCGACGAGGCCGACCTGATCGACCCGGACACGCGGCTGCGGTTCGAGGTCGGCGCGCTGGTGCCGGGCGACCTCTACCTGCGGGCGCGGGTGGCGCGCGAGGCCGTCCGCGACAGCATCGCCCGCGTCTACGCGCGGCACCAGCTCGACGCGATCGTCGCCCCAACGCTGGCGGCGACCGCGCCCCGCGCCGACAACCTCATGGTCGATCTGCCGGATGGTCCGGAAGGCGTCGGCCCCGCCCTGACCCGGCTGACGATGCCGTGGAATGCGACGGGCCAGCCGGTGATTTCGGTGCCGTGTGGGTTCGACCGCGACGAGTTGCCGATCGGGCTCTCGATCGTCGGCAGGCCGGACGATGAACTCGGCATCAGCCGAATCGCTCATCAGTACGAGGGCGCGACCGCCTGGTTCCAGACCCACGCCCGGGCAGACACGGTGTAGGACCAGTGGGATGCGAGAACGAGCAGAGTCCGTATAACATCGCCGCGGTGAAGAGCGTTTCTAGCATTTGGAACGAAGACACCATCCCGGTGGTGCCATGGGAAGAACCCACCCAACGCAAGGTGCTACCGAAGCATGTTCAGGAATACATCGGTGCAATCGATCCCATCATTCGCGTACCCAAAGAAATCCATACCAAAGAGATCGGCAAGCATGCCTCCTCATTGCGTATGTATGACAATCTTGAACTGTTTCTCGACGCTTGGACGCACCGTGGATTTTCCGACCATGGCAATGGGGATCACAGGTGGAGATTCGTGGCGTCAACAACGACGAGTTCGGGAACGATGTCTCCGTACATCATCGTGATTGCGAAGCGCCAGGACGGATCACATGTCCTTGTCTCCGGGCACTACCGTACCCAGAGTTACATTCGCCGCCTGGTATTGCAGGGAGATTTGGAGATGAGGGGAGAGGTGTGAGAGTGACCTTCGCCCGTGACGCTACCAACGGGGTCTCCTTCCGGCGTCAGGAAGCGAAATTTCTCCTGCCACGAAGGCCACTATCACGTGATATGGTACCAGTTTCGTCAATCACCACGAAACCGCGAACAGCGTTCGCGAGAATCGACGCGGCGCTGCCGCTAGAACGAGACGCAGACCGGTTCCGAGTCGACGCGCAAGACTGATTCCTGGTCGAATTCGGTTTCGTACACGTCCCGAATCTCCTCGAGCGCGGCGCTGCTGTCCTCAACGAACTCGGCTGGGTAGAAGATGATGAGCACGACGCTCGTTTCCCCGACGATGATGCCCTCGGACGTAAGGAACTGGCCGTAGCCTTCGAGCACGGTCAGGCCGTCCGGGAAGCGCGGCGTGATTTCAGCGTCAAGGAAGTCCGCCCATTGGTCGGCGGTCAACTCGGAGCCATCCGGCAGCCTGGTGCCGAAGTAGAGTTCGGTGCGGATCCACGGCTCGGCGCCGACGCCCAGCGAGGTGGACTCGCAGGCGGTGTCGACAACCACCGGCGTGGCGTCCACGACCGGTGTGGCAATGTCCTGAGCCGTCGCCGCGCCGATCATGGCGCCCGAGATCAGGATCGCGATGGCCAACGCGACGATACCCAGCAGGCTTGGCCTGGAGTACGATGTGTTCCGGAACGGTGTTTCGGTCGGCATGGTGTTCCTGTCCTTCCTCATGTGTGACCAGCTCTAAACATGATGCGCGGCACGGTTGCCACGCACCCCTTGCCACTTTACCCGAACCGCGTTGTGCCGTCGTCTCCTGGCGGGAAATGGTATGTCCGCACAGGCAACCCGATTGGGCCCGGCGCCCATGCGACGAGGAAGTCATCCGCAAACATGGTCGCGCTCGATCCCCTGACACCTGAAGCGTCGGTTGCGTGGCAGCCAGCGGACATTGCCACCGTCCAGCGGCGGACGGTCAGCGTGCTGGCGGCCGCCCAAATTCTGGGCGGGGTGGGCACCGGGGCGGTGGCGGCGGTCGGCGCCCTGCTGGCGGCGGACCTGGCCACGGAATCGCTGAGTGGGCTCTCGTCGGCGGGCTCGGTGGTCGGGGCGGCGCTGATCGCCTTGCCCGTCTCCCGGATGATGGAGGAAAAGGGGCGGCGCGTCGGCTTGCAGTTCGCCTACGTCGTCGGCGTGATCGGCACGGCGATCGTGATCCTCGGGGCGATGCTGCACCTCTTTCCGGTGGCCCTGATCGGCGTGGTTCTCACCGGTGGCGGGATGGCGGCCGGCCTGCAATCGCGCTACGCCGCCACCGATCTCTCGACCCCGCAGCGGCGCGGGCGGTCGCTCGCCGCCGTGGTCTGGGCGACGACCGTCGGGTCGGTGCTCGGTCCGAACCTGGCTTCGCCGATGGGCACGCTGGCGGAGCGGATCGGGATTCCCGAACTGGCCGGTCCCTATCTCTTGACCGGTTTCGTGTTCGTGGTCGCCGGCGGGCTGATCACGATTCTCCTGCGGCCCGATCCTTTGCTGATCGCGCGGGAAATCCGGGTCGCCGCCGGGGACGAGGCGGCGGGGTACGTTCGCCTGAAGCGGTCAGTGCGAGAGACCTTCGCCCAGATTCGGGCGATTCCGGCGGCCCTGCTGGGGCTGGGTTCGGTGGTGGTGGGGCACGCGGTGATGGTCTCGATCATGTCGATGACGCCGGTTCACCTTCAGCACGACGGGGCCTCGCTCGAAGTGGTCGGGATCATCATCAGCGCCCACATCACGGGGATGTACGTTGCCTCTCCCCTGGTCGGGATCGGGGTCGACCGCTACGGGCGGCGTCCGGTGATGCTGGTTGGCGCCCTCTTACTACTCGCCGCCTGCGCCTTCGCCGGGACGGCGACCGGACACGAAACGGTCCAGCTCGGGATCGGGCTGTCGCTGCTCGGCCTGGGCTGGTCCTGTACCCTCATTTCGGGATCGACCCTGCTCACAGAGTCGATCCCGCTGGAGGACCGGCCCGCCGCCCAGGGCACGACAGACCTGCTGATGGGGATCGCCGGGGCCTCGGCGGCGCTGCTCTCCGGCCTCGTCGTCGGCCTGGGCTCGTACGGGCTGCTCGCCTCCTTGGCGACGATCCTGCTCATCCCGCTGGTGCTCGGCGCCCTCCGCCCATCGACGTTGGGGGTCGCCGTGCCGTAGATCACCTTTTGCGCAGTGCTATCGCGGGCATCGCCTGCTGTCCATATGTGCCGTTGACACCTTACTGTCGTACTGTCAATAATGCGTTCATGCGCCCCGAGTGTTCCATAGTTGTGAATGGGCCGCGATACCGTTGATCTGGAACGCGATTGCCGAATGCGGCATGCCACACGGTTCAAGAATGGAGGGATTACATTGGCCAGGAAGCCTGGAGTCAAACATCATTCCCGGCCGCGGGCAAAGCGTGGATGTGTCGTCTCAGGGAGACGTATGACGCGACCTCAATACGTTACTCGCGAGCAAGGGGAGCGAATCCTCGACCGACAAGCCAGGAAATACCTGGGTATGAGTGGGCCGGAGTTTCGCGCGAAGTATAAATCCGGAGAGTTGCGCGACTCGGATTCACCTCACATCACCAGGGTATCGTTCCTTATACCTCTAAGTGAAGAATAGGCGTGGCGAAAAGGAACACCGTTGCCAAAGCCTACGAGAGGCATGTCAAGGCGATGCAAGCGGCCGTGGGTTGTATCACCCACCACCGTTTAGCTGGTGTGGCTCCCAAGCGGGTCAGGCTGAATACCGTCTATACCCTCAGTCTCGATCAGGGGAATCCTGTTCCGCTCTGATCGTCCGCGGGGCGACTAACGTTCTCGGCGGGACAACGCTTCCGTATCATTCACGATGCCGATGTTATCGATGGTCCCTTCAGGATAACCACGGTGGATTATTGGTATCAGTACGCGCTGCTCGATGGTCGTGAATTGCTTACGTATCATTGGACACCGGAAGCGATCGACACGGACCAGCGCCTTTACCCTCATCTCCACGTCGGATTTGAACTTCTTGACGCGGAAGGCTCGTTCATGCCCGATTCGTTCAGCAAGCTCCACATTCCAACAGCCCAGGTCTCGCTCGAAGCGATCGTCCGGTTCGCCATCGAAGAACTCGGCGTGGCTCCCATTCCGCATAACTGGAGAGAGCGGCTTCTCAGGGGCGAAGAGGCGCTTTCGTAAAGCCGCGTATCCACCGACATGGTCATCTGTCGGGACGAATCAACCAGATTCCCCGAATGCCGCGACCGGCTTCGCCGGCGACGCGCGGGGGATGGTGCGGAGCACCTTGCTCGACGCCATCAGCAGCGGCAAGGCGAGGTTCAGGACCACGAATACCACCAGCGTCCCTCGCAATCCCAGTGACGACATGAGAAAGCCGTAAACCACGATCCCGATCGGTAACGTGCTCGACTGGAGGGCGCCGCGCGCCCCGAACACCCGTCCGCGCATGCCCGAGGGCACCTGCTCCTGCAAGACCGACATCGTCATCGGGTTGATCGGCTCCAGGGCAACCGCGCCGATGAAGACCGCGATCGCCACCAGCCACCACTCCGGCATCGTGATCATCACCGAGAACGCCACGGCCCGGATCGCGAAGCCGCCGATCAGCAGCCTGCCCCGGCTCAGGCGGTGGCTCAGCGCCACGTAGACGCCGTTACCAATCAGCGATCCCGCCCCCAGGGCCGAGAAGGTGAAGCCGAGTTGCACGGCACTCCCCCACTCCTGGTTGGCGTAGACCGGCAGGATCACCGCGTAGAGCGGCTCCGCGACCAGGCTGCCAATCGCGAAGGAGAGCGTCATCCAGACCAGCACCGGCTTGCCGAAGACGAAACGGAAGCCCTCCTTCACCTCGCCCAGGTAGCCGCGCAGCCCACCCAAGGGAGCCGCCGTCGCGCTCGGCGCGATCGCCGGCACGAACCGCGCGACGACGAGTGTGGAGAGCAGGAAACTCGCCGCGTTCAGCCAGAGCAAGTTTCCCGCTCCCATGACCGCGATCAGGACGCCCGCCAGCGGCGGCGTGAGCAGCTCGGCGATCCGCGAGGTCGTCTGGTAGCCAGCGTTCGAGCGGTCCAGGTCGAGCCCGACGCGATGCACCAGTTCGGGAAAGAGCGCCATCCGCGCCGTGCGGCCAGGACCATCGAGGACTGCCCCCAGGAAGACCAGCGCCAGCAGTTGCCAGAACGCGATACCCACGGTCTGATGCAGCAACGGAATCGCCAGGACCGACAGACCGCTGAGGACATCCGAGACCATACTCGATTGCTTGTACCCAAGGCGGTCGACGATCGCGCCCCCAAAGATGCCGACCAGGATCATCGGCACGACGCCGACGGCAACCGTGATCCCGGTCTGGCTGGCGCTGCCGGTGGTGGCAAGCACGAACCAGGGGATCGCGAGGTAGCTGAATTCGTTCCCAATTTGGGAAATGGTGTTCGCCGTCAAGAGGCCCGTTATCGGCCGGCGGTCAGCGGCGAGGAGGTTTCCCGGCTTGAGTCTCACTGGCTACGGTCGTTCCGCTTCCCAGAGCTGGCGCTGCAGCTGCAGGTGCCCGGCGTGCAGGGCGGTGTGGTCCAGCGCGTGAAGGAGGATTTCGGCGGCCCTCCAGTTGCGTTCGGTGTAGCGATCGCTAAACGACGCCCGGTCGAGATCGGCATCGGAGAAGTCTTCCATCAGCGCGTGGACGCCATCGAGCCACCGCTCGTAGCGGGCCACGATTTCCGCCGGCGATCCCGTCGCCTCGAACTCGGCCTCCCGGTCTCGTTGCGATGGCTGGCCACCGACCGCGTGCAGGGTCATGAATTCGCCGGCCGAGACGGCGTGGATGGAGAGCGCGGCGAAGGTATTCATCTCGTGCCCGCCCTCGCGCGCGGCGGCCGGTTTCCAGGTGTTGAACTGGTCATCCGGGATGCCACCGAGCGTGGTGAGCAAATCGTTGACGACGTTGCGCAACTGGTATTCGTAGGCACGGCCAAAGGGGGTCATGGGTTTCTCCAGTTGTCAACTCGCAACTCTCCCAGGGAGATCGTCATTCTGAGCTTGCGAAGAATGACAACGTGATTGGAACGACAATTGTGGAACCGGGACAAACCATCTGGGTCACACCCTGGCGGCGAGGCGGGTCATCCACCGGCGTTCGGCCCCGATTGTCGTTTGGTCGCCGTGTCCGGGGTAGACGACCACGTCGTCCGGGAGGTCGAGCAGCCGCTTGATGGTCTGGTTCATGACCGCCTGGTCGGAACCGGGGATATCGGTCCGGCCGTGACCGCCCGGAAAGAGCACGTCGCCCCCCAGGAAGATCTGGTTCTCGACGTCGTAGAGGGCGATATGTCCCACGTCGTGCCCCGGCAGGAACATGACGGTGAAGCTGTGGCTGCCGACCATCACCACATCGCCTTCGTCGAGCTGGTGGTCGACCGTGGCCGGCACGATCTCCACCGGGAACCCGTCCGCCGGGTTCGCGATGCGGTCGACCACCGCGGCGTGGGCGTAGACCGGCACGTTGAGCGTCCTGGCGAGTCCGTTCGTATCGGCGATATGGTCCCAGTGACCGTGGGTGATGATGAGGGAGCGCACCGTGGCGCCCGTGCGGGCGATGCCGCCGGCGATCAGGTCGACACTTCCGGCTGGCGCGTCGATCACGATCGCGTCCATCGTCGCGTCATCGACGACGAGGTAGGCGTTGGTCTCGATCGGACCGGCCGGAAACTGCGTGATGCTCAGGGCCATGCGTGAAGAACTCCTTCAAGTTCGGGCGAACGGGTTGACCTCCAACACAGCGCGGGGTCAGGATCGCGGCTACCATCAGCCTACCATCAGGAAATCGTCGCGGCGGTGACATCCTCGAACCAGAGCCGCTGTCCGGGACGAAGCTGTCCGAGGCGGTCGAGATCGGCGGCGATCACGGTCGCGATCTTCGGGTAGCCGCCGATCGTGGCCCGCGCCGGCAACATCACGATCGGCTGTCCCTCGCCCGTGATCTGGATCGCGCCGGTGACGATCCCTTCGGAGATGATGTCCGCCCCACCGATGGGCGGGATGGCCGGTCCTTCCAGCCGGACGCCGAGGCGATTTGATTGTGACGAAACCGTAAACGCCTGTGAGAAGAAGGTCCGGTAGGACTCCTCGTCGAACCGTTCAACTTGAGGACCGCGAACCAACCGGATGACGTTTGCGCCTCTCGACACCTCCGGGATATGGCGAGCGACCGCCTCGGCTCGCTCGTCGCCAACCCCGAGCCAGTCCCCGGTCCGTAAGGCGCGCCCCGCGAAACCCCCAAAGCCAGCCGTGAGATCGGTCGAGCGGCTCCCAAGCTGGACCGGCACATCGATCCCGCCGCCCAGGCAGAGGTAGGCGCGCACGCCTGACCCCTGGCCCTCGGCGAAGGCGAGTTCGTCGCCGGGACCAACCACCCGCCTGGCGCCGGCTGGGACGCCCATCCCGTTCAGGCGGGCCCCCAGGTCGGCGCCGGTGATCGCGATCCGTCCCGGCCGGAGAAACCGCAGTCGCGGCCCGGTGAGCGTCATTTCCAGCCCGGCGGCGCCGTCGGGATTCCCCACCAGCCGGTTTCCGGCTACCAGCGCCGAGCGGTCCGCCGCTCCGCCGGGGGCGACGCCGAGCCGGCCATAGCCGGGGCGACCAAGGTCCTGGACCGACGTTTGCAACCCCGGTTCGAGCACCTCGATCACGTCCCGAATGTAAGCGGGGGCTTGAGGTTTCGGACGATCCGGTTCCGGTCGGACCGTGACCGGGGACGAAACCCGCTCGAACCGCACGCTGTCCCCAGCCTTGAGCAGGGACGGCGGATCCCGGTCCGGGTCGAACATCGTCAGCGACGTACGTCCAATCAGGGACCAGCCGCCAGGGGTTTCCAAGGAATAGATACCGGTCTGCTTGCCGCCAATGCCGACCGATCCCTTCGGCACGACGATGCGCGGCGTCGATCGCCTGGGGACAGCCAGCTCGGGCGGAAGGCCGATCAGGAAGGCGAATCCCGGCGAAAACCCGATCGCCCCAACCTGATAGGCGCCGCCGGCGTGACGGCTGACGACCTCATCGGGATGGAGTCCGGTCTCCTGGGCGACATGGTGGAGATCGGGACCGTCTTCGCCGCCGTACCGCACCGGAATCACCACCGGCGTCCCCGATTCGGCGGAGGGCGGTGCCGCGGCGGTCCGACGCCAGTGATGGCGCACCCGAGCGACGATCCGGGCGGCGTCCGGCATTCCAGGCTCGATCAGCACGACGAGTGTCGTGTACGAAGGGACAAAATCGACTACGCCCGCCAGCGATTCCGCCTCCAGGGTGTCCGTCAGCATCGCGATCCGGCGGCTGAGGTCCGGGTCGATCGCGTCGCCGAACGTCAGGAGCAATCCGTGATCGGCGAATCGCCGGACCGAGAAGGCGTCTCCTGGCGAGGTCACGTTGACGGTCATGAGCGTGTGTTACCGCACGATCGTATCTCGATACCTGATTGGCGAAATCGATCCGTGACCGCCTCGGCGATGGCCGTGGCATTCGACGTATCGGAGTGGATGCAGATCGTGTCGGCCTCCATCGCCAGCGTCTCGCCATCGATCGTCTCGATCGTGCCGCCAGTGACCAGCCGCACCATGCGACTGGCGATCAGGTCGACATCGTGGATCACAGCCCCGGGTCGTAAGCGTGGCACCAGCGAGCCATCGGCAAGGTAGGCGCGATCGGCGAACGCCTCCCGGATCACGGTCAGCCCCGCCGTCTCCCCGGCTTGATGAAGCCTGCTGCCGGGAATGGCGAAGAAGAGGAGCGAGGGATCGAACGCCTGGACAGCCTGCGCAATCGCCGTCGCTACGCCGAGGTCGTTGACGGCCAGGTTGTAGAGCGCGCCGTGGGCCTTGACGTGACGCAACTCGATGCCGCCGGCGTGGCAAAACGCGGCGAGCGCACCCAACTGGTAGAGCACGTCGGTCCGGATGTCGTCCGGGGTCGCCGCCATCGCCCGCCGCCCGAAGCCCGCGCGGTCCGGAAAGCCCGGGTGGGCGCCGACCGCCACGCCGTGCTCGCGAGCGCGGGTCACTGTGAGTTCCATCATCGCCGGATCGCCGCCGTGGAACCCGCAGGCGACGTTGGCGCTGGAGATCAGGGGGAACAACGCCTCGTCCGCGCCGACGTGGAACGGCCCGAATCCCTCGCCAAGGTCGCTGTTCAGGTCGATACCGTATCGCGCGGCGGATGGTGATGACACGGATCACTCCTCGATCAGTCAACCTGGGCGGACACACCATCGACCAGATCCGGCCCAGGGAAGGCGTCTTCCCCGGTCGATGGCGGTACCGCCCCTACGAGACGAACCTCCAGCGGCGTTTTAACTCTTCGACGCGCGGAACCCGGCGGCCTCGGCAGCGCCCGCCGTCCGGAAATGGATGCTGGCCACGGTCCGCCCATAGGCAAAGCCGCCTGGCACATGGTAAATGCCGGACCGGCCATTGCCTTTGACAGGGTAGCCGTCGGGAGCCAGCGCGGTGCCGTTGCCCGGCACGGAGTCGGGTCCTTCCCGGACGAGGGACAACGACGGCCGGGACGGCAGCGTAGCCGTGGTCGCGGACCCGCGATCAATTCCGGGCGCGAGCGCCACTCGCGGTTGCGGCAGATACCGGCGCGGGTTCCGGGCCGCGAACGCGCCGACGATCGCACCCAGCGCGAACGCGACAAACACGGACACGATAATGAAGGTCTTCGGCGCCCGATCGGCATTCATCCCGGAGCGTCCTTTCCCAATGAGCCATCAATGTTGCCCGTTGGCGGTCATGATAAACTTCATTCGTTATCCCGTCCGCGGCAGCGGATGCCCCCTGACTTCTACCTCAGCCAATGTCGATCGAATCCGCCCGCGTGTTCCCGCACCAGAGAGACTCCCCAGCCACGCCCATGACCCACCTCATCCAGGACCCGTCACCGCACGTCCACGTCGACGAGATCGTCACGCCCAAACCGGCCTCCCGCCGCAACCGGCCCGTGTCGCTCTACGATCTCACCTTCGAGCAGCTCCAGGAGCGGCTGACCGCCCTCCATGCGCCCGCCTACCGGGCGGCGCAGTTATACGACTGGACCTACGGCAAGAAGGTAACCTCTTGGGACGACATGGCGAACGTGCCGTCCGCGCTCCGATCAACGCTCGACGCGTCATTGCCGTTCGCGACGATGAAGCCGGTCAAGGAACTCGTCACCGACAATGGAGACACGTACAAGGTTCTCTACGAAACCTTCGACGGCCAGTTCGTGGAAACCGTGCTGATGCTCTACCGGGACCGGGCGACGGTCTGCGTCTCGTGCCAGGTCGGGTGCGCGGTCGGCTGTGCCTTCTGCGCGACCGGCATCGGCGGCCTGATGCGCAACCTGACCGCCGGCGAGATGGTGCAGCAAACGGTCGATGCCGCCCGCCGCGCGTCGGAGCTTGGCCGCTCCCTCACCAACCTGGTGATGATGGGCATGGGCGAGCCGCTGCAGAACTACGTGGACACGATGCGCTTCATCGGGATCATCCACGATCCGCGCGGGCTGAACTTCGGGGCCCGCCGGATTACGATTTCGACTTCGGGCGTGGTGCCCCGGATCGACGCGCTGGCTGCCGAGCCGCTCCAGGTCAACCTGGCCGTCTCGCTGCACGCTCCGAACGACGAGCTGCGTTCGCGCCTGGTGCCGATCAACAACCGCTACCCGATCGCGGAGTTGATGGCGGCGTGTGACCGCTACATCGCCGCCACCGGACGCCGCATCTCGTTCGAGTACGCGCTGATGAACGGCGTCAACAGCAGCGACGCGATCGCCCGCGAACTGGGCGAGTTGCTGCGGGGGCGGCTTTGCCACGTCAACGTAATTCCGTTCAACCCGGTCGAGATGCTCCAGTTCGAGCGGCCGGACCCGGAAGGCATCGAGCGTTTCGCCGAGGTGCTGCGGTCAACCGGCATCCCGACCACGGTGCGCTATTCGCGCGGCGTCGAGATCGCCGCCGCCTGCGGCCAACTCCGCGCCCAGCACGAGCGCACGGCACCGGTGGCCTCCGCGTAATCACGATTGCCGGCTCACTTGCGGCTGCGGAGCGATGCCTGCTCCGCCCGCACGGACTGACCACGACTCGCATTCCGCGCACTGAGCTTCGCCATGTACGGTTGCGGAGCTTGCTCCGCCCTTGATTCACGCTGACAATATCTGTCCGTGTGTACAGTGGTTCATTGGAGTTTTATGTGGCCAACATGCGTCCACATAAAGTCCGAAAATCCCCCCGATTGGCTGGTTACGATTACACGCAACCTTCAGGCTATTTGGTAACCATAAGTGTCGATCAAATGGAGCATCGATTCGGTGAGATCCTTGTTGGGGCAGTGCAACTGAACCCGGCCGGGGAAATGGTAAAGGCTGCCTGGTTTCGTCTACCCGACCGATTTTCGAGTATCGAACTTGATGCCTATGTGGTAATGCCAAATCACTTTCATGGCATTGTCTTCCTTGGCACCGATCCTGAATCCAAACCGCCTTCACTGAGTCGCGTCATCCAGGTATTCAAGTCGGAAACGGCGGTGGAATACGGACGCCAGGTCAGAGCGGGAGTATTTCCGCCAATTCAACGAGGATTGTGGCATCGCAGCTTTCACGATCGTATTCTTTGGGATGAGCGTATTCTCAACCTGGCGCGGGAGTACATTCACGATAACCCTCGAAAATGGCAGGAGGCCCACACTCGATAGCGGAACCAGGGGCGGAGCAAGCTCCGCAGCCGTACATGATCCGGTTCGACGGGTGAAGCGAGCGTCAGAGTCGAGGACACACTGGATGAGCACCGGACCCGTCATCGATGGGGGCACAATCGACCGGGCTGGGCCTGACCCACTCGGTGTACTGTCATCCTGCGCCGTGGTCGTCAACGATTCGGTGTACGTCACGATCGACACCGCCGCGATCGACCGGCTGGCGCGGGACCTCGTTGACCGCAACGTGCCGCCGCCCGCCTGGGATGAGGAAATCCACTACCGGGGAACCGGCGCCAATGCCACGGAAGAAACGATCGGCTGGATTTTCGCGCTCGATGCCCTCAACTTCTGCTTCTGGGGTCAGGACGTGGCTAATCCGGCCTACCGCTGGCGCATCGCCTCCGGGGGAACCGTCCACGACGGCTACCTGGCGCTGGCGATTACCCTGCGCGAGGCAGCCCGCAACGGAACGCCGATCTGGAGTCCGGCGTGGCAGGCAACGGTCGATGACGGGGCGCTGGCGCGAGTGTTCGAACCGGTACCCGGTTCGGCCCCGATTCCGCTCCTGGCCGAGCGTGTCGCCAATCTCCAGGAGCTTGGCCGGGGCGTGCAATCGCTGAACCTGGGGAACAGGCCGTTCACCACGTTCGTGATGCGTTCCGGCCCGTCGGCGCCGCGGCTGGTGGAGGCCATCATCGAGGCATTCCCCTCCTTCCGCGATGTCGCCCCCTGGAAGCCCGCCCAGGCCGCCGGTCCGGCTTCCGAGGTCCGCTTCCTCAAACGAGCGCAAATCCTCGTCTCCGACCTCGCTGGCGCGCTCGAGGACAACCCTGAGGTCACGATCGGGGATCGGGACCAGCTGACGGCGTTCGCCGACTACAAGGTTCCCCAGGTGCTCCGGCATTTCGGCATCCTCAAGTACGGTGATCAACTCGCCGCCACCATCCACCGGCGCCAGCCGGTTGCGCTGGGCAGCCGCGAAGAGGTGGAAATTCGGGCGGCAACGATTTCGGCCTGCGAGCTGATCCGGCAGCGTCTCGCAAGCATCGGTGGTCGCTTCACCGCCAGCGATGTCGACTGGTTGCTCTGGAATCTGGGTCAATCGCTGCCGTCAACATGTGAGCCGTATCATCGAACCGTCACGGTCTTCTACTGATCGGTCACGTGTGAGCGAACCTGGTAGCGTCCCGAGCCTGCGAGGGCAGCGCGGCGATTCATCGTCTTTGCCCGAATCCGAGGTCGAGTTCATCTCGACCACCACCAGGGATGTGCCGTGGATCAACTGAAGTCCGTGTCACAGGTGTGACGGCGCACTTTGCCCGGTCCCGTTTTAATCATTAATGAATAGAGAAAGAATCGTCTTAACAGTAGGGGGTGTGGAGAGTGTGGAAAGCGTCGATTTTCCGCATGCACAGGCACACGGTTGCCTCGGTCTCCGCTGGGGATAACTGGCGGAGTTATCCCGGATCGCAATCCGACCGGCAAATGCCAGCTGTGCCAATCCACCGGGTCAGGCCAGATCCCAGCTTCGCCGGCACAGGCGTCAACCGACGATTTCCGCGATCCCTGCCCGAGTTGTCCACAATCCCCAAAACTTATCCACATCCGCATCCGGGTTATCCACAGTCGTTACCAGAACCGTGCCCGGAAGTCACCGGCTTGTCGTCATCACTGTCGAAAGGAGGTGACCCCCGGCGACTGACCGCATGGCCGATAGGCGACGACGGACGGAACCGTCATACTGAACAGGAATTCGGATGGGCGCCGCGCCTGGTCGCCAGTTTGCGCCATGCATCGCCAGCCCGTTGCCCTCAGGAGATCAGCACATGAGTCAATCCGTTCGTCGCACCGCGCCGGTCGCCTCCCAGGCGGAAGACGGGGCGATCCTCGCGCCCAATGGGGAGCAGACGGCATCGAATGGTCCCGATCCGCGCGGTCATTCGTACGACGCGGACAAGGCGCGGATCGTCGCTCGCCTGAAGCGTATCGAAGGGCAGGTTCGCGGCATTTCGCGGATGGTCGAGGAAGACAAGTATTGTATCGACATCCTGACCCAGGTATCGGCCGTGATCGCCTCGACCCGTTCCGTGGGCATGCTCGTGCTGGAAGATCACATCCGGGGCTGCGTGATGAACGCCGACCCGGACCACCGGGAAGCGACGCTAGAGGAACTCAACCTGGCGATCGACCGCTTCGTGCGGAGTGTCGGCAACTGACTTGCCGCCGGCGCCCGCCCGGAAGGTGCGTACCGGCCCGATTGGAAGCCGCCGGCCTGTCCTGGGCCCTTGATTAAATGGCGCGGCCAGCGTAGGGTGGAAATCTACAGCGATGCGCGTATGCGTGCTGTTCGGTATCGTGCCATTCCTTGGGGGGAATGGCGGGGTGAGGATTCCAGGATGTGGCTTCCGGGGTAAGGAGCCGGCGTTCAGGAATCCGGGGACACAGGCAGGCATCGGTCATCATTCACGATGCGAACGACATCGGTCATGCAGCGGTTGTGGCTTCTCGCTACCCTGGCTGTCCTTCGGGAACGGGTAGGCGAGGAACGCGACGACTATCGACGATCAGACGGTTGGTAGGCTGCCATGCTGGGGATGCGCGGTTGCGATCGACGAGCCGGTCGGCTCGGTGATCTCATGTCCAACCGAATCTGCTCTGTTCGGAGGGATCAGGCACCATGTTTCCGACGACCTATCTGCGGCCGGTGGCCTACCACCGGTTCGCCACCGATCGACTCTTGCTCAAGGATGAAGCGGACATCTGGTA
>JACCYX010000308.1 GCA_013696265.1 Chloroflexia bacterium | reverse complement strand
CGGTCACGCGGGTAACGAAGCCGCGATCCATGAGCAGCGCCGTGAGCCGCTTTGGAAATTTGGAATCCTTCTTCCATTTGCCCTTGGTTGCCTTGTCGCTCGTGATCTGGACGGCGTTCAGCATGCCGAGGCCGCGCACCTCGGCGACCGTCGAATGACTGCACAACTCCTGGAGGCGATCCCGGAGATAGACGCCCATCTCGTCGCCGCGTTCGACGAGGTTCTCGTCCTCAATGATTTCGAGATTCTTGAGCGCCGCGGCGGCACAGACCGGATGGCCACCGAACGTGAGCAGGTGGCCCATGCCGATCATTTCCTGCTTCGTGAAGACATCGAAAACCTCTGGCCGCACGACGGCGGCGGCCATCGGGGCGTAGCCGGAGGTCAGGGCCTTGGCGATCGTCATGATGTCGGGCACGAAGCCGAAGTGCTCGATCGCGAACATCTTGCCGGTGCGCCCGAAGCCGTTGATGACCTCGTCGGCAATCAGCAGCACGCCGTGGCGGTCGCAAATCTCGCGCAACATCCACCAGTAAATCGGCGACGGCACATGAACGCCGGCGGCACTGGAGATCGGTTCACCGATGACGGCCGCGACTGTCTCCGGTCCCTGGTTCTCAATCTCCTGCTCGACGTACTTCGCCGCCATAATGTCGGCGGCTTCGCCTTCGAGCCCGAAGTCGGAGCGGTACTGGTTTGGATGCGGCACGTGCGACACGCCGTACATGAATGGCCCGAAAAATGCCTCGTTGCGAACCGCCGTGAGGCTCATCGCGCCGTGGGTCATGCCGTGATAGGACCCACGGCGCGAAATGATCTTGTAGCGGCGCGGGAAGCCACGCATCGCCTGAACCTGCTTGGCAATCTTCAGCGCCGTCTCCACCGCCTCCGAACCGCCGGAGCAAAAATAGACGCGGGAGAGATCGCCGGGCATGATCTCGGCCAACTTGTGGGCGAGGTGGACGGTCGGTTCCGACGTGTAGGCCTCGGCCGAGACGTAGGCCAGCTTCTTCGACTGCTCGGCCATCGCGTCGCCGATTTCGACGCGACCGTGCCCGGCGTTGACGACCCACAAGCCGGAGATGCCATCGATGTATTCGCGGTCGTGGATATCCCACAGTTTGGCGCCTTCGCCCCTGGCGAAGACCCGTAGGCCGTCGTTCTCGGCGACATCAACCCACGGCAGCGAATGCGCCCAGACATGGTCGCGGGCCATCTGATCCATTTCGGTCGGAGAAATCTCGTCTGCCGACATGAGACCCGTGCCGGATTGCTGCGATACCACGAATGATTCCTCCTGGTGAGGCGAATCCGCCGGTGACAACGGAAGACCACGGTCGCCTGAATGCCCGGCCGTCGATGCGCCGATGTGAGCGCCGGAATGATACCAACATGGGGAGTCACGCCGTCGCCGCGATTCGTACGAGGCGGCATCGCGTCGGGTGCTACCATCGGTGGAGCGATTGTGGCCTGAGTCCACAGATGTTGGGTTAGGGCCGAGATGATCCCTCGCAAGCTCGGGACGGCAATCCTAACGAACGATCGGACTCGGGCACCCGTCTCCACCTGAAAGGATCACACCTGTGGCTAACCAGTCCACTGCCTCCCGGCTCGTCATCGACTACCGCAACGCGACCGCAGCCGCCGTCGGCGACCAGCACGGCGTGAGCGAGGCGGACCTCGACGGCGTCTCCGGGCGTGTCAGGAGCGAACATGAGCGCATCGCCAGCGAACACGCTTCCCAGGTCCAGCGCTGGCAAGATTTGCCCGACAACAGCGCGCTCGCCGGCGATATCGTCGAGTTCGCGCGCGACGCCCGCGAACGCTACACCGACTTCATCCTGATCGGCATCGGCGGCTCGTCGCTCGGCGCGATCGCCACGATCCAGGCCCTCACGCACCCGTTCCGCAACCTGCTGGCGGCCGATCAGCGGGGCGGGCCACGCTTCTTCGTACTCGACAATCCCGATCCCGAGAAGGTGAAGGCCACGCTGGAAACGGTCGACCTGGCCACCACGCTCGTCAATGTGGTTTCCAAGTCGGGGCAGACGGCGGAAACGGCCGCCAACTTCCTGGTCGTGCGTGACGCGATGTACCAGGCGCTGGGGGCCAACCAGGCACGCCAGCAGATCATTGCCACCACCGATCCCGACAGCGGCCTCCTGCGGCAGATGGCCGACAAGGAGGGGTACAGGACCTTCCCCGTGCCGCCGGGCGTCGATGGCCGGCAGACCGTCCTCAGCGCCGTCGGCCTGATACCGGCGGCGCTCGCTGGGATCGACATTCACGCGCTCCTCGCCGGGGCGGCGGCGATGCGCGACCGCGCCTCGTCGCCGGACGTGCGCGAAAACCCCGCCTACCTGCTGGCGGCGCTCTCGGTCCTCTCCGACCAAAAGCATGGCTAGTCGTTGCTGGTCACCATGCCCTACGCCGACTCCCTGTTTGGGCTGGCCGACTGGTTTCGCCAGCTCTGGGCCGAGAGCCTCGGCAAGAAGCTCTCGACCGAGAACGAAGTGGTCAACGCCGGCCAAACCCCGATCAAGGCACTTGGGGCGATCGACCAGCATTC
>JACCYX010000298.1 GCA_013696265.1 Chloroflexia bacterium | reverse complement strand
GGGTGACGCTCGCATCAGCGTCCCTCCTGGCCGGCACTGGCCTCCAGCACCGCCACCCGCTACTCGAGCGTCGCCAGCTCCCGCAACTGGAGCAGCTTCGAGAGCGTGGCATCGGCGGCCCGCACCTTCGTCGCCGCCGGCGTGGCCGGATCACTCATCGCCCGGGCCAGCGTCGCCACCGCCGTCCGTCCCAACCGGACCAGCATCCGCGACAGGTCCTCGACGGCATCAGCCTCGGCGGCGTGGACCGCCTGCACGAATTGGGGCTGCTTCATCCACCGGTAGAGCGTTGCCCGGTTCACCCCCACGGATTGCGCCGCGACGGTCACGTCCCCCGTCGCAACAATCGCCGTAATCGCCTGCTGCTGGCGGGTGGTGAGGGTGGTCGCTGTCGCACCGCGTCGCATCGCTCGCCCCACTATCGTTCGCGTGTCTGCTTGACTGGTGTACTGTAACATGTTACAGTGACGTCATTGGCAAAAGGATCGACCGCGATGGAAGAGCACCGATGGCAACGATGACGACGACCAGCAGCTGGCGCAATCTTCCCGCCCGTTGTCTGCTCTTTGGCGACAGGGGCGATGGCTGGCAGCAGCTGGGGCAGACCCGCACCTGGGACCAGGCAGAGCGGCTGCGACGGGATCTGGCGTGGGTCTACCGAATCGACAGCGATGAGATCGAGATCCTGGAGCATGAGGATGACAAGGCTGGCGGAACGCACGCCTGAGGGGCGCCGGGCTCCCGCTACCGTCCTGGGGCCGAGCATGCACTGACCGGATCGTCTATGACCCGAACGGGAGACCACCATGAACTTCGAGACCAGCGATATCGGCGTCGTCGCCACTGCTACCCGCCACGAGCTTTTGATCGGCGGCACACTCGTCGGGTATGCCAAACTGGAAGGACCGGGCGCTGATGGTGACGGCTGGTGGCGCCCGGTCCTGACCGGCCCGGACGGCCCGACCATGCTCCTGATCAAGCGTGGCCCGGAAGCGGCCATCGACGCCCTGCTCGATCGCCTCGACGGCCGGCGCTGAAGGATGCCAGGCGTGGACCTCACCAGGGAATCGATCAAAGCCTTGCGGCGGCGGCTGGGGCTCACCCAGCCGCAGTTCGCGGCCCGCATCGGGTGCACCGCACAGGCGGTGTCGTACTGGGAGCGTGGCGCCCGGACGCCCACCGGACTGTACGCCCAGGCGATCCGGCGGCTGATGGCGGAGACTGCCGCGCTCACGTCCGTTCCTCCAGACGAGTCACGACCCGTTCCGCCGTCTCACCGGTGAGCGCCTCCCAGCGGCGGATGGCGACGTCGCAGTACCGGGGATCGAGCTCCAGCAACCGCCCCGCGCGGCCCAGCTCCGCGCAGGCGATGAGGGTGGTGCCCGAGCCGCCGAAGGGATCGAGGACGACGTTCCCACGCTTTGTGCTGTTGATCAGCATCGCGGTGACGAGCGCGACCGGCTTGGTCGTCGGGTGGTCCGGGGAGGCCTTGGGCCGGGGGATCTCGAAGACGCTGTCCTGGGCATGGTCGCCATGCCAGCCGACGCCACCGCGGCCGCGCCGGCCGGGTCCGGGCAGGTAGCCAAAGAGAAGCGGTTCGTGGCGGTAGTGGTAGTCGGCGTGCCCCATGACGAGGGAGTCCTTGACCCAGACCAGGGTCTGGCGCACGGACCAGCCCAGATCCGCAACGACCTGGGCGAAGGTCAGGGCGAGGGGACCGGCGGGGTGGGCGATATAGAAGGAAGCACCCGCCTCCAGATGCGGCCCCACGTTCGTGAACGCGGCCTCGAGTAAGCCGGCTAGCCCGGCATCGGTATCGTTGGCGATGGTGAGGGCGTCGGCGGTCTTGCCGACGTACGACACGCCATACGGCGGATCGGTCCACAGGCAGGTCGCGTGCTCTCCCGCCATGAGCCGGGCCAGATCGCCGGGGTCCGTAGCATCGCCGCAGAGCAGGCGGTGGGAACCAAGCGTCCAAAGGTCCCCGGGCCGGGTGACCGGGTCAGCGGGCAGGTCAGGCACATCGTCGGGATCGCCGGCCAAGACAACGGGCTCCTCCCCAGCCAGCAGGTCGGCCAGCTCGTCGGCGTCCCAGAGGTCGGTGAGGTCGACCTCGTCAGCCAGCGATGCCAGGATCTCGGTGTCCCACTCGGCGAGTTCGGCGGCGCGGTTGTCGTAGAGGGCGAGGCGTTGCTTCTGGTCGGCGGTCAGGCCGGAGCGACGGACGGCGATCAGTTCGGTTCCATCGGCGTCGACGATCCGAACCCGCGATAAGCCAGCCTGACCGGCGGCGGCGAGGGTGGCGTTGCCGGCGAGGACGGTGCCGGTCTCGTCGACGACGATCGAGCGGGCGGCGCCGACGTCACGGAGGGCGTCGGCGATGAGGGCGAGGTTGCGTTCGCCGTGGCGCCGGGCGTTGCGGGGATCGGGGAGGAGGGCGTCGAGGGGGAGGTCGGTCTCGGGCATGATCCCTTCTTTCGTTCCTTCGTTCATTCGTAGGGCACAGAAAAGGGCCGCTGGGCAAGCATCTCTGCTCGCATCCAGCGGCCCATGTGTCCACCACTCAGTTGTTATAGCCAGTATATCAGCAGACAGGCATAGACTCATCAGTTCGGAATAGGCGGTCGCGTCCCTACGCCTATTGAGGCATTAGACTGGACGATTGGGTTAAGAGCGACCGGCAATAGGCTAGATACAAAGCGTCGCAGGCAGACACGGTTCAGTGAATCAAGGCTTACCTATGCGGTGTTTGGCACAAGTGGTCAGCGACTTGAGAATTTCACTGATGCCTATTGCCGGTCGCTCTAAATGAGTCACGCAATCTAGGCAGATGTTTCGAGACTATTGATAGATGACAGCTGCTTGCGCAGTTCATCGATAACGATGGATTGATGGTTGATTTCAGCATACCAGTGTGTCCATCCGTTCATCGCCTTTCTGCCCATGAGTTGCACAAATGCCTTGTCAGAAGGAGATTTGTATCGCTGCCCTCTATACAGGATCCAGCCATCGGGCTCGACACGCCCCTCGGCGATGGCGACGGATCCCTTCTGCAGAATGAGTCGAATATTGGGTTGGAGTAGGCCTGCCTTAATAAGTGGCAGTAGACGGCCACCATCGGGCGATGAGGACACTGCTTGGTGCCAAGCGCTCACAGGAGGGGAGTAAGGGCCGGGCTTCTCTGGCGGAGTGATCAT
>JACCYX010000274.1 GCA_013696265.1 Chloroflexia bacterium | reverse complement strand
CTCCATGATCTCTTCGCCACGCAGCCAGAAGAGGACACCGAGAATTTCGTCACGCCAACGAAGCGCCTCGAGTTCGTCATCCCCGCTGGTTCCACCGTGTATAGCCATTCAGGTCGTCTCCCCGGCGCCAGACTCCAGCCGCCTGGTGTGTCCCGATCCCTCTGAGCCTCCCCACTTTGCGGAAAGCTGGGCGACGATCCGCTCGGACGCACGGGCCACGCGAGGTGAAAACTCCTCGCCCCAATCGCCGTTCTCCGGTTCGATCTCGATCACAGTCGTATCCGAAGGCAAGACTTCGAAGTGCGCGCAAATGACCAGCAGGTTATCGAGACTGATCACGCCGGTCACCGCTTCGGCGACGCGGGCCTGCACCAGTTCAGGCGCCTCCGCCGCGTACCGCCAGCGGGACCGGTAGACCTCGCCGGGAATCCGTCCCGGCCGCGCGACCGCGCCGATCACGATCAGGCGCCCGAACCCCGATTCCTTGAACCGGAAGATCGCGTCCATCGGCCCGTAGCTCAGGTCCTCGATCTCGACGCTGGCCGGCCAGTCCTTCTCCAGCAGGGCGTCGATAATCGCGTTCCCAGCCGATAGGTCGCGTAAGTTGCGATAGCCGACCCCAGCAATGAGGGTCCGGGTTCCGGTCTCGACCGCCATTCCGGCCTACTCCACACCGCAGGCGCAGGTGTTGACCTCGCGCACGATGGTGCGGTCGCCCGCGTAGACGTGGGTCGTGCAGGGCATGCAGGGATCGAACGAGCGGATCGCGCGCAGGATATCGATCCCCTTGAAATCCTCCGGCTTGTCGAACGTCTCCAGCAAGGGCGTGTTCAGCACCGCCTCTTCATATGGTCCCGGATTGCCGAACGGATCGCGCGGGGAGGCCATCCAGGTCGAGGGCGTGAGAATCTGGTAGTTCGCGATCTTGCCGTTGTCGATCACCGCGTGGTGGGTGAGATAGCCGCGCCCCGCCCCCCAGAAGCCGACCCCGACCTGGGTACCGCGCCGCGGCATTTCGTACTCGGTGCTGACCCGCGTTTCGCCGTCGCGCAGCATGCCCAGGCCGCGCAGCCAGTCGTTCATCGCGACCATCGCCGTGTAGGCCATGGCGTAGGCGCGGGCACGGTTGCGCTCCAGAGCGTTCCAATCGGTCGGGATGTGCCATTCCAGGTCGAGCGCGGGTTTGGCCGCCTTCGGCAGGCGCAGCTTGAGGCTGTGGCCGGTGGCCTCGATGAAGTCGTTTTGGGGAATCTTCTGGGCCAGGGCGGTGTTCCACATCCGGGAGTAGGGGCCGGTTTCCATCGACATCCGATCCCAGCGGGGCGCCGTGTCCCAGGTGTATTTCTCTTTCCAGTTGATGCCCTCGGGCCGCGGCTTGGTGTCCTTGTTCCAGGGATGGTGCGGGCTCAACGGCGCCCCGGACTCGTCGGTCGGGAACCGCTCGCCATTCCAGCCCTCGTAGAAGGAGTGCTCAACGAACTCTTCGAGGCCGATGTTGATGTCCTGCAAGTTGGTCGTGCGCAACTCGCCGTCGACGATCACGCCCGGCGTGGCCCAGCGCGCCTGGCCCCATTCGTTGCAGTTGGCGTAGGTCGCGTCGTAGGCGTCCGGATCATCCCAGAGCCCGGTGTCGATCAGGTTCTTGCGCCGCGCGCCGACCTTGGCGTACTCGGGATTGGCGCGCAGGAAGAAGTCGAAGACATCGTCCCAGAGAAGCGCCACCTTCTTGCTGTAGTCGACCAACTTGAGCAGGCGGCTGTAGTACTCGTTGAAGGTGGTCAGGGTGACGGTGGTGCTGATGCCGCCCGGCACGATCGTCTGCGGGTGGGGATATTTGCCGCCGAGGATGACGTAGGCTTCGCGGGCGATCCGGGTCATCCCCAGCGCCTCGAGGTAGAGGCCGCCCGACAGCGGGTTGAGATCGGTCATGATCTCGGCGATCGTCGCGTAGCCGTGGACCCCGCCGTGATCGGTCGAGGTCCGCTGCGCCAGTTCCCAGAGTTCGGGGTTGGTCGCCTCGACTGCCGATTGCGAATAGTCCGGACCGGCGAGCAGGAAGAGGTGCAGCGGGTGGTCGTAGAGGAACTC
>JACCYX010000263.1 GCA_013696265.1 Chloroflexia bacterium | reverse complement strand
GCATCATCGCACTCCCACAAAGATCGACCGCGCAGGCGGCTGCCATGAAAGACAGGTCACGTGATGAACAGTCGATACGAGTTGTCGCGACGCCACATCATCCAGCTTTCCGCCCTCGGGCTTGCCGGTATTCCGGCGCTTGGGCGACACGAGGCGATCGCCCAGGATGCTCCGGGAAGTGAACTGATTGGGCAGCTTGAGGGTCCGCAGATCATCACCGATCCGGCCGCGTTCCCCACGACCTTCAATGAAGCTCCTCAGCTCGCCGAGTTGGTGGCGCAGGGTGCGTTGCCGTCGGTCGAGGAGCGAATTGGCCAGGATCCCCTGGTGCTGGCGCCAGTCCACGAAATCGGTCAGTACGGCGGCACCTGGCGGCGCGGGTTCACCGGCCCGGGCGACCGCTTCAATGGCTGGCGCGTCGCGTCGGGCACGGATGCCCTCCTCTATTACGATCACACCACGGAACACATCGTCCCCAACATCGCCCGCGCCTGGGAGGTCAGCGAGGATGGCCGGCAGGTGACGGTTTCCCTGCGCCGGGGCATGCATTGGAGCGACGGCGCCCCGTTCACCGCCGACGACATCTTGTTCTGGTACGTGTACATCTATGGCAACGCCGAACTAACGCCGGCGAAGACCCAGCTGATGAGCATCAACGCACAGGAAGGGACGATCGAGAAGGTGGATGACCACACCATCCGCTTCACGTTCGCCGATCCCTACTACCTGCTGCCGGAGTTGCTCGCCGGGCACACCGATTTGGGCGGGCACGCCAGCCAGGGCCTGTACGGAAACGGCCTCTTCGCGCCAGCCCACTACCTGAAGGGATTCCATCCCAGCTACACGCCGGTTGAGGAACTCGACGCCAAAATCGCGGAATCGGGTCTCGACAGCTGGACCTTGCTCTTCCTGCGGCAAAACGACTGGACGGTGAACACAGAGTTGCCGACGCTTTCGCCGTGGATGCTGCGTTCGCCGTCGAACACCGCGACCTGGGCGCTGGAGCGAAACCCGTACAGCATCTGGGTCGATACGGACGGGAACCAGCTGCCGTACATCGACGAGATCGTGATGACTCTCGCCGAAGATAACGAGGTCCTCAACCTGCGGGCCGTCGCCGGGGAGTACGACTTCCAGGCGCGATCGATCAACCTGCTCTCCCTCCCGATCCTGCTCGAGAACCAGGAGCAAGGCGACTACACGGTCAGCCTCGATCCGGGCAACTACGGTAGCGACCAGACCATCGCCTTCAACCTGTCCTACCAGGCCGATCCGGAAATCGCGCGCCTGATCGGCACCACCGATTTCCGGCGCGCGTTGTCGCTCGGGGTCGATCGCGACCAACTGAACGAAACGTATTGGCTCGGCCTGGGCACGCCGGGAACGATGGCGCCGATCGAGACGAATGTGTTCAGCCCAGGCCCGGAATATCGGACCATGTGGGCCACCTACGAGCCGGATCGGGCCAACCAGATGCTCGACGCATTGGGAATGGTGGAACGCGATGGCGAGGGGTTCCGGCTGCGAACCGACAATGGCGAGCGGTTGCGGCTGGAGATCCAAACCGGGGTGGCCGGGTTGATGCCCGGTGAGCAGATCGCCGAGATGGTAGTGCAGCAGTGGCGGGAGATCGGCATCTACGCCGACGTCCGGGCGCTCGAAACGACCGCCGGCAGCCAGCGAACCCGAGCGAACGAGCACCAGATGGGTACGTGGCTCCCGGACGGGAACGAGAATCTCTGGATTTATCCAGGCATGACGTTCTCGTACTGGATGGCCCAGACGATGACTGGCCCGCTCCACGCGCAGTGGTATCAGTCGAATGGCGCGCAAGGACTCGAGCCGCCCGAGTGGCTGAGCCAGGTCTACACCGAGTTCCGCCGGGGGTACGGGGTTCCCCTGGAAGAGCGTATTCCGCTGGGACAAAACATTTGGAGGATCCTCATCGATGAGGTCGCGCAGATTGGCCTGGTCGGATTGTCGCCGGCATCGATGGGCGTCCGCGTCGTCAAGAACAACATGGACAACGTGCCGGGCAGGATCTATAACGGCCCGGCATCCAAAAACCCGGCCATCGCCCGAACCCAGACCTTCTACTTCATGTCCTAGTGCCCGGCAACCAACCAGTTGCCAGGCGTGGCGGGCTGATCGCTTCCAGAAAACCAGCAAGAGGTTCACGGAAACGATCAGCCGGCCAGCATTGGAGCGATCCGAATGCTCAGCTACGTACTGCGTCGCACGATGATGGGTGTGGTCACGATGATATTCGTCTCGCTCATCTCGTTCGCGATCATCCAACTTCCCCCGGGCGACTTCATCAACTACTACGTCGCGGAACAGATGGCCGGCGGCAGCATCGTGTCGGAAGACGCGGCGCAGAGCATGCGGGACCGATATGGGTTGGACCAGCCCATCTACGTCCAGTACGGGAAATGGATGTCGCAGGTTCTCCAGGGAGATTTCGGGGCGTCGATGATGCTCCAGCGCCCGGTCGGCGACGTGATTGGCGAACGCCTCTTGCTGACCGTCGTGCTT
>JACCYX010000225.1 GCA_013696265.1 Chloroflexia bacterium | reverse complement strand
TGGCAGTCCCGAGCAAGCTCGGGACTGCCACTACCGAATGCACACGCTGTTTACCCGAGAATCGTTTTAGCGTGTCATGCCGGCGTAGACCAGCGAGTCATTGTACGGGGCGACGAACACGCCGTAGTCGTCCATCGGCGTGCGGACGAAGCCCGTGCCGTCGTACAGGCCGCGCGATCGCCCGTTGTTGCCCTGCGTGCTGAGGGCAATCCGGCGGCAGCCGCGCCGCATCATCATCCGCGCCGCGAATGTCAGGGCGGCGCGGCCGATGCCGCCGCCCTGGAGATCGGGTCGGGTCGCGATCCGGTCCAGGTGGCCCCACCGCCGGTACCGCGTCGAACCGCTGTAGGCGACCACGTCGCCGCCACGGATACCGGCCCAGACTTCGACCCCCGGGTACTGGAGGTAGGCGCGGAATTCCTCCGGGCTGTTCCACCAGAACCACGGAAACGCCTCGTGATCCAGGTCGAGCACCTCGCGCAGCAAGCCGGGGTCGGATGATTCGACGCGGCGAAACTCCAGACCCGATTCCACCGCCGCGGACGCGAGCCGCGCCGGCCTGCGATGTTCGTAGGTCACGATGTCCTCGATCCGGCGTAGTCCATGTCGGACGTAGAAAGACGGTTGCCGGGTTTCGTTGATGTCCACGACCACGAATCCCGCGCTTCCCGTATCCCTGGCGTGCGCCATCGCCGCGTTGAGGAGGCGATCCTCGTTGGCGAAGGCGCCGAACGTATGGACGGTCGCCAGCTCGAACCGGTGCCGCCAGGGCGTGACGAGAACGAACTCGCCGGTGGCGGGAATCCAAAACGAGGCTCCAGGCCGCTCGGCGAGCAATGCCAGCGCCTCCTCGGGAGCCAGTCGCGGATGACTGTCGAGGTGCAGACGCTCCACATCGGCCGGCCGGAGCGATTGTGGCTCAATCGCCGATGACAGTATCACCGGGGAACTGGATCTGGGATGCTTCATCTCCATCAGCCTTCCCGGATCGTTTCCAGCCCCAGGATGCCCATCGGCGTCACAACGACGCCGGCCAGGCCGGGGCGGGTGATGGTGTAGCCGTGCGGATGATAGAGCGGAATCAGGGCGGCATCGTCCACCAGCAGCTGGTTGGCACACGCGAAGACCACCATCCGCTCATCGCCCTCCGTCACTCGCGCCTCATCCAGCAGCAATTCGAGGTCCTGGTTCACGTAACCGGTGTAGTTATCGGCGCTCCTCTCGCTGAACAGCATCCCGATCAGGGCCTCCGGATCCGGGTAGTCCGCTCCCCAATAGAGGGCGTAGGCGGGGAACCGCCGTTCCGACAGCCCGGCCAGGAAATCGGGCCAACCAACCTGAATGGCTTCGATAGTCACGCCAAGCGCCGCCGAGGCCGTGTCCCGCAGCGCCTCGACCACGGCGATGTCGGCCGCGTAGATCGGGATCGGCGGTACGTTTGCCGCATTGCCGTAGCGTGATCTTTCCAGCTCTCTTTGGGCCGCCGCTACGTCGCCCGACACGCGGTCGGTCGGCCACTCCGCGTCCAGCAGGCCGGGCGGCAGCAACCCCGTTGCCGAACGGACGGCGCCGTCGAACGACGCCGTAGCCACGAGATCGGCGGGGAAAACGTATTGCAGCGCCCGGCGAACGTGAACGTCGTCCAGAGGCGGGTCGACATTGCCGAACGCGATGTACGAGGTGGCGAACAACTCCGTTGTTACCAATTCGCCGAACGTCACGCCGGTCGCCGGGTCCCTGATCAGGTCAACCAATTCGGGAGGTATATCTTCGACCAGGTCGATCTCGCCCGCCTGGTAGAGATTGACTGGCTGGCTCGCCGAAGCTCCCAGGCGAACACGTACGCTCGTCAGTGTCGGCTCGCCGCGCCACCAGGTGCCAGCGGCCCGGAGGTCGAGCGATTCGGACGCCGTCCACGCTAGAACGGAAAACGGGCCGCTCCCGTTCGGCGCCATCGCCCAATCGGCCGCCGCCTGAACCTGCTGGCTATTCACGATCGAGGCTGGGACACTCGCCAGCTTCATCAGGAATGTTGGCGAACGTTCCGCCAGCGTGATCGTCAACGATCGATTGCCGGTGATGGCGATTCCCCCCAACGTATCGGTCATCCCGGCCAGGTGCTCCCGCGCCCCTTCGATTTCCTGGAGGTAGGTGATGCCGGCCAGTGCCTCGACCGAACCGCCGGCGATCCGCGGGTCAAGCGCCCGCGAGAGCGACACCTGGACATCGGCGGGCGTGACCGCCCGACCGTCGTGGAATCTCGCCGATTCCCGAATCGTGAACGCGTACGTCCGGCCGTCGTCCGAGACGTCCAGGGAATCGGCCAATTCCAGCACCGGTTCGAGATTGGTATCGAGTGACATCAGGCCGCGAAAGATTTGCCGGAGCAGGAAGTTCGTCGAGAGATCGCGGGAGAGCGCCGGGTCGAGGCTGGCCGGCCCGCTGACCGATCCCGCCAGCCGCAATCCATCCGCGATCCGCCACCGATCGGGTTCGTCCTGAACGATCGACGCGACTCGCGCGCCGGCGCCTGGCTGGGAAAGTCCAACAAGGTTGAGGGCGCCGGCCGAGACGAGGTGTCGCCGCGATAGGCGGAAGGGCTCTTTCATGTCCCTGATTCTACCGGTGTCCAGGCTCGCTCACCACACCGGGGCGCCGCCAGCCGCCATCGTACAATGCTGGCGTCGATCAATTATGGCGTGACAGGCCAGGCTACCGAAACGATGCCAATGACCCTTCCGATCTTTCCACTCAACACGGTGCTTTTTCCGGGTGTTCGAATGCCGCTGCGCATTTTCGAAGAACGCTACCTGCGGATGCTGGCGGACCGCACGCCGAACGATCCCGCATTCGCGATCTCCCTGATCGTGTCGGGCCGGGAGGCCGGGGACACTCCGGCGTTTCGCGAAGTCGGGACCACCGCCCGCCTGGTCTCGATCGACGCCCTCTCCGCGAACCGGGTCGATATCGTCGTCGTCGGCGATCGACGGATCCGGTTCTCGTCCGCCGATTGGACACGTGGCTACGCGGTCGCGGAAACCGAGGACATGCCGGACGGTCCGGTCGATCCGACGGGGACAGCTGGGTTGGCCATCGACGCCCATCAGGCCTACGCCGCCTACGTGCGCGGCATCGCGCGGCTCGTCGAGATGCGGTTCTCGGTGCCGGTCATCAGCCTGGACACGGCGGCGGCCAGCTATGAACTCGCGTCCCGGTTGCCGCTCCACACCTGGGAGCAACAGGCGGTTCTCGAAAACGTCCACCCGCTGGCGCGGATGCACGAGGTCCAGGCGCTCCTTGACCGGGAGCTGGCCCTGTTGTTCAAGGGCGGCGTCGCCGGGGTGCCCATCTTCTCACCCGGAGATCGATTCACCCTGAATTGATTGCGTGGCGTTCGATGATCGCCAACGCCGCGTCCAGCACCTCGTCTTCGGAAGCCGTGCCAGTGTCGATCACCACGTCGGCCACGTCGAATGCCTCTTGCAGGCGCCCGTGCTGCACCGCGTACAAACCCGCTGGCCAGGTCGGTGAGCGACGCGCCCGCAACGTATCGAGATCCACGTCGAGGGCGATCACCACGTCCGGTTCGAGCCGCCGCCAGAGGTTCCGGACCGCGCTGTGTTCCTGGCCGGAGACGCGGGCGTCGACGCCCAGCGCCGTGAGCTTCGCGACGAGCGTGGTTTTCCCCGACGCGCACGGACCGACCACCACAACTCTCGGTCCGCCTCCATTTGCCGGTTGAAAGTCATCAGTTCTCATTGATCGCTCCCGCGCGGGGCTCGGCTTCCGGAATGCACATTCAGGCGAGGTGCACCTCCAGATTCATCCGGCGCACCGCACGCTCCGCGGTGCCTTCCCGCAACGAGAGGGCAACGACCGCCATATCGTCATTCGGCTTTCCCCCGTCGCGTTCGATCACCGCTTCGAGGAGCCCGTCGGCGAGGGCCTGTGCGGGGGTCCCCTTCCCGAAATGGTCCCGGCCGAAGGCCTCGAGATCGAGCGGCGGTTGATTCACGCGCCGGCCGGAATGCCAGATGCCGTCCGTGAAGAGCAGGATTTCGAGGCCCGCCCGCATTGGCAACTCGCTCACCGACGGCTTCGTCCAGCGATACCGGCCGATTGGACCGGAGAGTGCCGGAAGCATCGACACGGCCCCGGAATCGCCCAGCAGCATGGGGGATTCCGCGTTCCGGGTGATGACGATGGTCCTCGTCTTGAGGTCGATCGAGAGCAGGTCGAGCGTCGCCGAAACCTGACCGTGACGGAAGGCGAAAAGGTAATCGTGCGTGGCCCGGGCGACCACCCCGTCCCGGACGCCTTCCTTGACGAGGGCAACGGCCTTGCTCGACAGCAGCAGGCTCAAGGTTTTCGCCGCGCGCCCACTTCCCTGACCGTCTATCATTACAATAGTGAAACCGCCACTTGGCCGTTCAACGAGTTCCACCGTGTCGCCGCTTTCTCGACTCGCATACTTCTCGGTCTTGGCTACACCGACATCGATGATGAGAGAATCAGGCACCCTTCGAACGTCCCTCCCCGGCCGCAAAGACGCGGCCATTCCGCCAGAATCAAAGCTTCGACCACGTTTGCCGATGGAGCCGGGACGCCGGATCGACCGTTTAGAACAAGGGGGGCACTTCGGGATCAGGGCGAGAGCCGCGACATCCGTGAGTGCGTTCGCCTTGCTCGTTGTCGGGCGCCTTGTCGATTAACACGAACTATGAGGCATAACGCCCGCCAAGAACCGTCCAACAAAGGCTTGCCTGGTCGTTGGAAAGCGCGTGAATCCGTGCGTACACCCCATTTCAGGAGATGCAATGCAAGTTCCACCTTGACAACCACTGCACATTTATATACTATGAGGAAGTCATCGGCTTTCGAGAGGTTGCGATTACCGCGTGAAGACCTTCTTTAGCGAGACCGATTTCGTCAATATCCCTTGTCTTGTGAGGTAGGACGTATCCTGCGTCCAGGCCGATTCATTACCCGGAAGGAGATCCGCATGTTGGGCGTCAAATGGTCCTAGTTCGTACCCAAGCCGTATCCCCCGTTGTCACTCGAAAGGAGCAGCACATGTTGGGCGTCAAGTGGTCCTAGGTCACACCGCGGTCGTTGCACTCACCACTACTACCTGGAAGGAGCAGCACATGTTGGGCGTCAAATGGTCCTAGGTCACAGGTCGATCGTCGCACTCTCTACCTCTCGAAAGGAGATTCGCATGTTGGGCGTCAAATGGTCCTAAGTCGCACCTCGATTGCGCCAGTTTCCGTCACCCGAAAGGAGAAGCAGATGTTGGGCGTTAAGTGGAGCTAGACTTGCTGGATACGTATTAAATGGACACGACAATAGTGGTACAGGACTTCTTTCCCGCTAGGTTGACCAGAAGTCATCCCCCAAGTGTCGTGTGAGCCGCGTAATGGGCACTTTCGTATCTTGTAGTCATTGGGACCAACGGGTATAGTCCGGGTAGGCGTTGCGTTCGGTGCGACGTATATCCACTCGGGCCAGGAGGCAGACACCAGCCTCGCTACCCGGAATCGCCTGGCGAAGGGTCCATGATTACCATTCCCCTGCGCGTGAGGTTTTGGCTTGTCCTCCTCAGCGCGGCAGCCGCCATAGCGGTCGGAGTGGGCCTGACGACTACCCGATCCCTGACGCTCAGGGAATGGACAGTCGCGTTGGCCTTGCTTGTCGTGATCACCGTGATCGAACGGCTCGACGTCACCATTCCAATATCCACAAGTTCAATAAATGTCTCGGTGGGCGCGCCGCTCGCCCTGGCCGCCGCGATGCACCTGGGAGTCGGCATTGGCTGCCTCATCGTGCTCACCGGTCATCTGGTGGACTCAGTGCTGGCTCATCGCGATCCAATCAAGTCGCTGACCAATATCGCCACCTTCGTGTCAGCCACCGCCGTTGGCGGGGCCATTTACTGGGAGATCGCCAACACCACAGTCTCCCCGGTCGGCTCGCTGACCAACCTGGTCGCCGCGCTCATTGCTTCGTGCGCCTTCGTCGTCGTGAGCACGACCTCCCTCGCCGTCATCGTCGCGCCTATCATCGGCATGCCGATGCACACGATGTGGCAATCGACCATCCGCCTCTCGGCCGTGGAGGCCGTTACCCTGCCGGCAGTCGGCGGACTTGTCGCCCTCGCGGCCCAGGAGAGCGCGGCGGCGGTGTTGCTGCTCGCGTTCCCGCTCGTTGGCCCGCAAGTAGCCTATCGCACCCTGGTCCGGGCCCAACGCAGCGTGCGCGATACCCTGGAAAGCCTGGCCGACGCGGTCGAACAGCGCGACCCGTACACCTCGCATCACTCGATCCGGGTGACGAATACGGTTCGCCTCATCTTGCAGGAACTGACGGACGTGCCCTACGAACTGACCGAGACCATTATGGCGGCTGCCCGCGTTCACGACATCGGCAAGGTCGGCACGCGGGACCTCACGCTCTACAAACCCGGTCCGCTGACCACCGAGGAGCGTCGCGAAATGCAGCGCCACTCCGAGGTCGGCGGCGTCATCGTGTCCCGGACCGACGAATACCGCCTGACCGCCTCGATCATTCGTCACCATCACGAGCACTGGAACGGGAATGGCTATCCGGACCGGTTGGCGGGGCACGAAATCCCGCTCGGATCGCGGGTGATTGCGGTTGCCGATACATTCGACGCCATGACCTCGGATCGCCCGTATCGCACGGCAATGTCCCGAGCGGTGGCGATCGAAGAGATCCGGCGCGGTTCCGGCGTCCAGTTCGATCCGACCGTGGTGAGCGCGTTCCTGCGCGGGATGGGCGTCGCGAGCGGCGCTACCGCCACCGCGCCCCAATCGCAGCCGGTCCCGGCCTGAACGCCCACCGCTTCGAACCCTGTGTCCATCGTGAAAGCCGCGCCGTGCAAGTCCTGACGTTCGATTTCCACAATACCCTCGCCAACTGCGACCCGTGGTTCGATCTCGAAGTGCGTGACCTTCCGTCGTCGGTCATCGACCACTTGCGGCTCCCTCTGGGTGATGCCAGCAAGCACCTCGTCGATCGTGCCTACCGGCAATTGAGGCTCGACGTCATCGCCAGCGGCAATGAGATCGACGCCTACGACGCCGTGTCGCTCGTCTTCGAGGGTCTCGACATCCCCGCCGACCGTGCGGCGGTCGAACTGGCGATTGACGACTTGATGTTCGAATGCACCGGGGCAATGCGGCCGGTGGCCGGCGCGGTGGGAACGGTGAGGCATCTGCATCACGCCGGTGTGAAACTCGGCGTCGTCTCGAGCGCGGTCCATCACCGGACGCTGGAATGGATTCTCGACGCGCTGGGTATCACCTCATGCTTCGATGTGGTCGTCACGTCGGCCAGCTCCGGTTTCTACAAGTCCACCACCGCGATTTTCCAGGCCGCACTGGATCGGCTCGACGGTGACCCAGCCACCAGCGTCCACGTTGGCGACTCGCTCCGCTGGGATGTGGCCACCGCCCAGCAAGCCGGACTGACGGCGGTCTGGCTGAAGACACCACGCCGCGAGACATTCGCGTCAACCACGCCAACGGCGATCCCGGACCTCACCCTGGACAGCCTGGAGGACGCCGGTCCGGTGCTGGTCGATCTGCTGGAGCGGATCAGGATGCCAATCAATGCCTGACCGCGGTTCCGTCGAGCCGGCGCTCCAGATCGACATTTTCACCCTCTTTCCCGCCATGTTCCAGGGACCGCTCTCGGAAAGCATCGTCAAGCGCGCGGTCGCCGCCGGCACGGTCGCGATCGGTATCCACGATATCCGGGATTGGGCCACAGACCGGCATCGCACCGCCGATGACACCCCCTACGGCGGGGGAGCCGGCATGGTGATGAAGGCTCCTCCCGTGGTCGAAGCCGTCGAATCGGTGCTCGGCGACGATCTGTCAGAAACCCGGATCCTGGTCATGTCGGCCGCCGGCCGGCGATTCACCCAATCGACCGCGCACGACCTCGCCACGGCGAGCCGCGTCGCGCTGATCTGCGGCCATTACGAAGGCATCGACCAGCGCGTCACCGGGATTCTCGGCGCCGAGGAGGTGTCGATTGGCGACTTCGTGCTGACCGGCGGTGAACTGCCGGCGATGGTAATTGCCGACACGGTTATTCGCCTCGTGCCCGGCGTGATCGATGCGGCGAGCATCGCCGACGAGTCCCACGTCGACAGCGGCGCCCAACTGGTGGAGTACCCTCACTACACCCGGCCGGTCAGCTATCGCGGGCACGCGGTGCCGCCGGTGCTGCTCTCGGGCCATCACGCCCAGATCGAGGAGTGGCGCCGGGACCAGGCCCGGAGGCGCACCCAGCTCCTGCGTCCCGACCTGCTCCCCGATGAAGAGTGACACGAGCGACGGACAATCACCTGTCAGCCTGGTGCTTGTAGGGGCGGACCAGAATCGACCATGTACGACCTGGTTCGCCATGAGGTGTGGTCGATTCGTGTGTCCGCCCGGATCTCCCCAGTGCGGCGCGCTCCGTAGTGACCCCGATTCCAACTGAAGGGACCACGCCTACCGGCCGCGCCGCGCGACCGGCGAATGTCAGCTTGGGTGATTCATGCACGATCCGGGCGGATGACAGATTCGACAAAAATGCGATTGGCTATGTGCCGCTTGCGGTCGAATCAGGTCCGCCCCTACGGATTGCGGATGGTCGAGCGATTATCCGAAGCTTGGAGAATCCAACGCGGCTGCGGCCAGGACCGAAAGATTTCTCGCAAGCTCGAAATGACAGTTGAGCGGGGCGGCTCCTCTTTCACGAACCGGATGGGTTATGACCAGCCTGCTGCGGGGTCGCGGCGGGCTGCATCGTGCCGAGGACGCGGAGGCTGTTAAAATCGCGCTCACCCACGTGACGCAGGTAGGCCAGCATCGCTTGCCCGACTTCGTGCCGCTCTGGCGCGCTCGGGTTGAGGCCGATCACGCTGCTCAAGCCCGAGCGGGCGAGCGTTCGCAAGTATTTTTGGGCATTGACCGAGAGCCGGATCGCGCCCGGATCCAGGCCCGCGCAGTCGGGGCACAGCATGCCGCCCAGGCTGCTCGAAAACGGATTGGGAACGGCCTTCAGGTCACGCTGGCAGTTGACGCACCGCACGATCTCGGGTCCATATCCCAGCGTCACCAACAGTCCCAACTCGAAGTGGCGCGCCACATGCCAGGGATCGATGCCATCGTCAAGCAGCGACAGAGA
>JACCYX010000223.1 GCA_013696265.1 Chloroflexia bacterium | reverse complement strand
TGGCAGTCCCGAGCACGCTCAGGACTGCCACTACCAGGAACAAACCGGCAATCACCCGTTTTCCAAACCATTCACCGTAACCTGTGAATCACCACACCCGCCAGGCGGGCGCAGCGCACCGGGTCCTCGGTGAGCCCGTAGCCGAGCCCCCACAGCCAGTAGTCGACCGTGCGATAGACGATCCAGGACCGGGCGCGGGCGCGATCCAGGCCAGCCTCCCGGACCAGGGTGTCGATGTGCCGGAGGACATCGTCGTCGCGGGGCATCTCGTCGAGGCGGGACCAGAGGATGCGGGCGAGGTCGTAGTCGATGTCGCCCCGGAGCAGGACCGGATCGACCACCAGCCAGGGTTCCCGCGTTCCCGCCAGGACCTGCTCGAAATGCAGGTCTCCGTTGACCGCCAGAGCTGACGCGGTCTGGCCGAGCGTTTCGGCGGCGTCGAGCGCGGCATCGAGGAACCGGCGGTCGAACGGCCGGCCGAGCCGCTCCCATTCGGATTCCAGTTCCGCCGCCCGCTCCCGCACGATGGTTGCGGTAGACGGGACATCCGGTGGCGCCGGGACGGCGAGCCGCCGCATCGTGCGCGCGATGACCGGCATCGCCTCGTCGAGTGGCAGGCGGGCAAGCGTGCGCTCGCCGTCCAGCCGCTCCAGCAGGGAGGCGCCGGCGGCGGGGTCGGCATCGAGCAAGTGGACCGTGCCTCTTCCATCCCAGAACCGGAGGGCGCGGATCTCATTGATGGTTCGCGCATCGGGCGGGGCAATGCGCAGCACGAGCGGCTCGCCATCGCGACGGACCGGGATCGCGATCGCGTTCGAGCCGTGCATCAGCGTGCCGTCGCGGGTGAGGCTCCAGCGGCGGCACAGGGCAGCGGCGGTATCTGAAAGGCCGTCCAGCCAGGCGGGACCCTCGCGCCACCAGCGCGGCATGGCGCGGTAGCTTTCCGGCAGCTCGACAAAAGGCCCGGTTTCAGGCGGGGTCATGACCGGCTCGGGAACCGGCGGGCGGCCGCCACATCGTCCAGTGGGTGGGTCCGGGTGGCGGCGCCAGTTGGATGGCGCGCTCCCGAACC
Source organism: Chloroflexia bacterium (assembly GCA_013696265.1). Lineage (GTDB taxonomy): Bacteria > Chloroflexota > Chloroflexia > Thermomicrobiales > UBA6265 > JACCYX01. Next base: position 2,406 of record JACCYX010000223.1, on the reverse strand, counting down.
TCGAACCCGAGGCGCTCGTAGAAGCGGACGTTGATCTCCTCACCGGTTTCGAGGTAGGCAGCGCTACGGGCAGCGCCACGGGCGGCGCCACCGTCGATCTCCGCCAGCATCGCCCGCATCAGCTGTGAGCCGATTCCCTGGCCCTGCCGGTTGGGGTCGACGCCGAGCGCGGCCAGGTACCAGCAGGGTTCTTTCGGGAAGGCGGCCTTCGCGTTCTCCTCCATCTGGCCCAATCGTGCCACCGTGGACCGGCCAAAGCGGAGCAGGGAGAGCATCGCGGGCGCCATTCGCAGTTGCCGGCGGGCCGTCATCGGGAAATCGCCGGGCGCGTACCAGATCGCCATGCCCACGACCTGACCGTCCGCCCGGGCGATCCGCACGTTGCCAAGCGGAAAGGCATCGCGGACCAGGATCGTGATCAGCACGTTCAGGACATCCGCGCGGCGCGTGTCATCCGGGACCACGGACGCGAAGCCCGGCTCGTCGTGCAGGGCGTCGGCGAGCACGCGGGCGGCGGGGACGAGATCGGGTTTGGTGAGGCGGTCGATGGTCAGGCTCATGGCTCCACCCTAGCACAGGTCAGATGGCCTGGACGCTCCCGGCGCCGTGCATACTTTGGAAGGCGAAAAGGGGTTGGTGACACGTGGGTGTCCAGCGGTGAGAGGTGGGGCGGATGGGCTGGCTCGATACGTTGACGACCGGCGTGGGCAACGCCTACCGGCACGAGATCGTGGATGCGGACAAGCAGCCGCAATTCTTTATGCTGCTCTCGTTCCTGGTCACGTTCGCCACGGTGCGGTTCGTCACCCACTCGATCCGGGCCGGACGGTATACCCACGTCTTCCGCAACGTCTCAACCAAGGGCGGCACGCATTTCCATCACCTCGTGCCCGGCATCCTGCTCCTGCTTGTCAGCGGCTACCTCGGGATCGGGCTGGCGCCGGATTACCACCGCGAGCCGCACGCCATCCTGTTCGGGATCGGGGCGGCCCTGACGCTCGACGAGTTCGCGCTCTGGCTGCACCTCAAGGATGTCTACTGGGCGCGCGAGGGACGCCAGAGCGTCGACGCCGTGATCGTGATGGCGACGATCCTCGGCCTGGGCTTGCTCGGCGCCGGTTTCTGGATTGAGCTGGTCCGGGTGATTGGAGATGTTGTCGGCGTGTGAGAACAACCAGCGGGAGCCACCGTCGCACTACGGGTCACTCGTCTTGTGACGGGCAGGTGTCGCGCCAGGCCGTGCGGACGTGTGCGTCGGGGTGAGCCGCTATCGCTTTCTTACTGAATGTCTGGATCCTGAGCCTTGGGCAACCGATATTTCACGTTCATGTCATCTTCGAGAACCTGAATGTACTCTATGTCCAATCCTAACCCTACAGACTCTCGCAGCAATCGCTCAAGAAATGGCATGCACTGGCGCAATCGGTGTCCTTCCTGAACTTCGTTACTTCGAAGGAGGATGGTCCGCGCGGTGCGACGAATCTCTTTTGCATTCACACCCTTGATAATGGACTTGAAGTCCCTATCGCGCGAAACGAGTATCAGATTGTGATGATAGGCAGCCCACTCCAGCACTCTATCCGGTGCCTGTGTACCGATGACCTTTCTGGATTCCAAGACTTCCTCGCCATACTCGCGACGCACCTCAATCGCACTGGTGCTGACATTCTCGTCAACCAAGTACCTGAATCGCCGCGGAGTGTGGCCACCTGAAGTCATGCGGCATGACGTTCAGCACGTTCGTAGTTCAGCGCGGCATCCACGTCTTCCACCGTCAAATGCGGGTATTCTCTCAATATCTGACTTGGTGAATAGCCAGCCTCATGGAACGCCCATATTGACGATGTCGGGATACGAGTTCCCGCAATGATGGGTTTGTTATGCTGCACATATCGATTCTTGGTAATTACTCCATGACTGGCATTGTCACGTTGCAGTACTTCGGGGATGGATCGTCGGATCTCGTCCGGAATTCCTGCAACGTTGAATTCGAGTACATCTTGACCAGAAGAATGACTCCATCGCCGTCGGTCAGGATCCCAAAAGACGAGCTTTCCGCTCATGAGTCCAAATCGAAGTTGTGACCAGGGAGACTCATAGTGCTTCGACAGATATTCACTCGCCCCGAGTATTTCCTTGAACGAAACATGTGCCTCACGCCTAATCAATGCAAGGGCCCGCAGGCTTACCACATCGCGAAAGGAATAGATTCTGCGAAACGGGACCTTGGGATGTGGGTCTATGTACGATGCCTTGAACACACCACGCTTCTCCCAGTGGGCAAGCGTGTTCTTCGGAATCCCAGTCAATTTGGAAACCCGATTACTGTCCAAGGCGACGATCGGGTCTGCCGTGGTGCTCACTGTGTGATTATCCTCACCAAGCCAGGTGGTTGGACTTCCTTAG
>JACCYX010000176.1 GCA_013696265.1 Chloroflexia bacterium | reverse complement strand
GGGTGAGCATCCCGTTAGACGGGACGGGGTGGAACGCGGATCAGGCCGGAATCTCTGTCTCGTCGGTGAGTTCCAGGAAGAGATCTTCCAGGGTGCTGTGCCGGGGCGCGATCGCGCTGGCGAAGATGCCCTGCTCAACGAGAGCCCGGTTGAGGTCCGCGCCGATTTCCTCGGGAGCGACCACGATCAACTTGCCGTTCTCGATCGTGACCTGCTCCACGTGCGGCACTGGCCGGATCGCCCGTTGAGCTGCCTCCAGGTCGTGTCCTGGCGCCACGATCTCAATGTAGCCGCCACGTCGCAAGAGGTCGTCCACGCTGCCTTCAGTGATGAGCTTGCCGCGCCGCACGATCAGCACGCGGTCGCTCACCTGTTCCACTTCGTGCAGCATGTGGCTGGCCAGCAGCACGCCATGCCCCTGGTCCGCGAGCCGGGGGATGATCGCCCGGATCTCACGCTGCCCGGCCGGATCGAGTCCGTTGGTCGGCTCGTCGAGGATGACCAGGGCCGGATCGGTGAGCAGCGTCGAGGCGATACCGAGCCGCTGCTTCATCCCGAGCGAATAGGTTTTGTACTTGTGGCGGGCTCGTTCCGTGAGGTTCACCAGGTCGAGCAGCGCATCGATTCGCGTCTCGGGGATGTTACCGACCGCCATCGCGTGGGCGCGCAGGTTGTCGCGGCCGGACATGTACGGATAGAACGCCGGGTTCTCGATGATGGCGCCGATGTTCTCGCTGACGAGCGACGGCTTCGTGGTTAACTCCTGGCCCGCTATTCGGACCGTGCCGCTCGACGGTTTGATGAGGCCGAGGATCATGCCGACGGTGGTGCTCTTGCCGGCGCCGTTCGGACCGAGGAACCCCAGCACCTCGCCGGTCTTGACCGACAGGTTCAGGTCGTCGACGGCGACGATCTGCTTGAACCGCTTGGTGAGGCTGGAAGCTTCGAGGATCACCTGCCCCTGCGCCTGGCCGCGCCGGCCAACCCCCGCCACCGACGGTCCGGTGCTCCCCGAGGCTGCCGTCACTCCGTGTTCTTCCACCATCGTTCCCGTGCTCACACACATGCTCCCTGATGCACCCGGCTCCTCTACATGGAATCGGTCGCCGGGTGCGTTCGAAATGAGCGATCACCCCGCCGATCGGCGCCGGGACCGCATTGCGACTCATGACACCTAAAGACTAACGTGAGGGAATCCCGTTCCCGCGGAGTATTTGTGTCCGAAGTGTCACGCGGACCAGCCCTGGCGCCCTATCGGGCTGGAAGCGGCGGCATCGCCGCTCGAACCGCCGTCGGCTGTCGCGAAGACCGGAGCATGGAGGCGACACCGGCCGCCGTGACCAACATTCCCAGCCCCATGATGAGGCTCAGGTTCTCGTCGAACAGGAGCCAGGCCATGATCGCCGTCACCGCCGGCGTAAGATACATCAGGCTCGCCACGTTCGTCGCCGCCCCACGCCGGATGAGCAGGAAGAGCAATGACGTGGCCCCGAGCGAAAGCGCCACGACCGACCAGAGTAGCGCCCCGACGAGCGGGCCGGTCCAGGCCACGTCCCGCGTCTCGAAGATCACGGAAACGGGAGCCACGAGCAGCAACGCCGCGCTGAACTGGATCACGCTCCCCGTGCGCAGGTCGAAGACCGGCGCGAACCGCTTCTGGTAGAGCGTGCCGAAGGTAATCGAGAGCAGCGCCCCGATCGCCGCCGCCACGCTCAGCGCGGAGAGCCCGCTCAACGAGAGCCGCTCCCACACCACCAGCGTCACCCCGGCCAGGCCAAGCGCCAAACCGAGCCACTGACGGCGCGTGATCCGCTCGCGAACCAGCGATCCGAGAACTGCCGTCAGGACAGGCTGCAAGCCCACGATCAGGGCCGCCAGGCCCGCGCCCATGCCCTGCCGGATCGCCTCGAAGACACCCAGCAGGTAGCCGCCCTGGATCAGGATCCCGGCGACCGCGATGTGCACCGTCCGCCGCCGCGACGGCCAGGGGATTCCCAGCACCAACACGACGGGGAGCATGAGCGCCAGCACCCCACCGAACCGCAACACCAGGAAGGTGGCCGGCTCGGCGTAGGGCATTCCGTACCGGGCGCCGATGAACCCCGTGCTCCAGATCAGCACGAAGACGGGCGCGACCGCCTGGTCCAACAGATTGCCCGAAAGGCGATTCACGCGATACACGTCCCTGGCGATGAAACCCTGCCTCGCCGCTTCGAGCGATCGGCCAGGCCCGTGATTCGGGCCACGCCGGGGCTTGTGCCGGGCAGCATACCCCAGCGCTGGATCGTGGCAATTGCCCCCGGCGCAGCCGGTTAACTGTCAGGCAACAGTTCGCCTACCGCCTGATGCACATGACAGGAAATCGTAACGCCTGATGCACATGCGGGAATCGTAGTAACCGTGTTGGATGTCAAGCCGGATCCGGCAAAAACTGGCCTTGGCCGACCTTCGTCTCCTTCCAGGTGAGGCCCTCGCGGACCATCGCGTTGAGGATCCCCAGCATCCGCCGGGCGCAGGCGATGATCGCCGCCTT
>JACCYX010000158.1 GCA_013696265.1 Chloroflexia bacterium | reverse complement strand
GACGATGCGCCAGGTCACGTCAGCCCCGCGGGTCCGGTCCAGCGGCGTCAGGCCCTCGAAGCGTTGGGGCGGCCGGACCCGCCAGGGATCGCCGTCCGAAAACGAGAGCCGGGTCCAGTGGTGCAGGCCGGGGGCGATCGGCGCGGTCCATGTCCACCCGGACTCATCGGCGACGATCTCCGGGAGACCGTCGCTGGCGGGATCGCTCCCTCGCATGTACCCGTAGCGAGCGATCAACGGTGAGGAGGCGAACCGGCGGGGCACGCCCAGGCGCCGGGCGAGCCAGTGCCGGCCACCACCGGCGTCGACGACCCAGGCCGCCGTGATCGGCCGATCGGCCGTCGTCACGCCCACCACCCGCCCGTCCTCAATGATGGGGCTTGCGGCACGGGACGGCTGGCAGACCACAGCTCCCGCCTCGGCCGCGGCCTTGAGCAGGATGTGGTCCAGCCGATCGCGGGGAGCCTGGAACCCCAGCCAGGGGCCGTCGGCATCGGCTCCGTACGCGTCGAAGCGGCGCGGACCGGACCACGTGACCCAGGCGCCGGGGTGGCGCGTGAAACCGGCCCGTTTTACCGCGTCGCCGACCCCGAGCTGCCGGAACAGCGGTTCGACTCCCGGCGCCAGGGTCTCGCCGGGGCGGTGACGCGGAAAGCGTGCCCGCTCGATGACGACCACCCGCAGCCCACGCTGGGCACACCAGATCGCCGTCGCGGCGCCCGCCGGTCCGCCGCCAACGACGACGACATCCACCGCCGCGGGCAGGGAACCGGTCATCCGCTACCTCGTTGGTGGTTCGTGGTACTCCCAGGCGCCGTCCGCCCGGCCGACGAGGACGTTTGTCAGGTCGGTGTAGGCGACCACCTGTTCTTCCATCGCCACGAGAATCCGCCGCACGTCCTCCGGATGCCGGTCCTCGCCGCCCCAGGTGAAAAGGTGGAAGCGGTAGAGCCGGTCGAGCGAGAGGTCGACCCCCGAACTCGCTTCGGCGGTGGTCAGTTCCTCGTCCCGTTCGGTCACGGCGCGGAAGGAGAGCACGGCCCAGGCCGATTTCGCGCCCTGGAACCGGTCAAGCGCCTCGCCGAGGTCGTACCGATCTCCGTAGTCGGCGTAGCGGATGCCGAGCGACCAGTAGACCTGCGCCATCGCCAGGACGCGGGCCGTGTATTCCTCGTGATCCACGGCGCCCGTCAGCGACGCCGTGAAGGCCGTGAACGTCTCCAGGTAATCCGCATGGAAGATATCCGGGTAGTCCGCGAACGACCGGCCGTCGACGGTCGCCGCCACGGGTCCCTGAATGCCGTCCCAGGGCAGATAGTCACCTTCCGCCGTCGCGGCCGCTCCAATCTCCGCATCGGTCATCGGCGCGATCGTGGGCCAGGCTTGCACGGTTCCCACGGCTTCCTTGTCTGGCTGGAACTCGCGTGAACTATCCGGAGAAACCCCGGGCCAATATGTACTCAGCGAGGCGCAGAGCTTGACGTCTTCCACGAACGGTGTGCCCAAGCCGTAGCTTTCCAGGAAGAAGCGGTTGTCCTCCGTGCGGTCCTGGCTCACATCCCAACCGGGATCGAACAGGCCGGCGGCTCCATCCGGCAACAGCAGGTGCCGGCGCACGAAAGTCGCCGGTTCCCCGCTCTGGCCCGCTCCGACGGTGGAGGGGTGCGACACAAGCGCCGTCACGGTGACGTCATCGATGTCGAAGCCGGCCGGGAGATGGATATTGGCCGCCAGGCGCCGGTCGGAGAGGGGGCGGGGCGGAATCGCCCAGAGCCCTTCCCGAAGCCCCTCTGGCACCCCGGTTTCCGCCCACTCCGTCAGTTCCCGCTGGTTGGTGTAGGGATAGAAGCTGGGTGGGGAAATCATCGAATAGGCTGCTACCCGGCGTGAAACCTCGGTATCCAGGGCAACGCAGCGCGCCGAGACCCAGCCATCGGCGGAATAGTCGATGAAGTGACGCGCCCAGTATCCGCCCTCTTGCACCAGCTCGAGCACGTCGGGAAGGTCGTTCAGGTTTTCTTCGGTGCCGTCGCTGCCCACCCGGCGCCGTACGTTTAGGTACTCTGGCGCGCTTCGCCCGACATCGGGCCCGATGCCGGTCAGATAGTTGGGCGCCGTTTGGTTCTGACCCGGCATGTTTTCCGGCAGGTACTGGGTTCGTTCGGGTCCGAGCGGATCGTAGGGTGGCGCTTCGAGCACTTGAAGCCCCGAGAAATAGAGGCTCGCCGCGTTCGCCGCGAGCTCCTTCGAGTAGAAGAAGGTGAGCGGCTTGCCCTGGTAGACGGCCGGTTCAACCAGCGGGTGTGCCTGCGGCATCACCCAGCCTGTCCCGTACCCAGGCTCGTCCGAGAACGGTGCCAGCACGTCACCGGTGATCACGAAGGGGAACTGCTCGATATCCGGTTCGTTCCAGCCGGTGGAGAACCCGCCACTGTTCAACTGCTGATGGAAGCGACGCAGCTTCTCGTTGACGTGGCCAACCGTCAGTTCAACTGTGAGATCGAGCCCCTGGATGCTCTCCGGGCCGTCGAAGAGCTTGTGCAGGGGCACCCAGAAGAGCCGGTCTTGATCGTCGTCGGTGGCCCGGAGCGGACCGAACGAGGCCGGGTCGGCCCGTCGCTGGACGGCCAGGTAGGCGGCGTACCGGGCGGGTTGCACCGGAAAGGCATACGGATCGTCCCCGAGGACCGGCAGGAATTCCCGCCGTTGCGCATCGTACCGGGCGGCGGCGGTCCCCAGCCGGGCGTGACCGGTGCGCGAGAAGCAGAGGTCGGCGTGCTTCTGGTGGACCGTCTCCCGGCCCGGCCGGTATTCCAGGGCGAAAACGACCACGCCCAGCGGATCGCCGCCCGCCCGCCCCCGAATGTCGTCGAGCGAGGGCTGGGCGGCCGCGTAGACGTAATTCTCCACCGCTTCAAGTTCGGCGGGGGTCGGGAAAAGCGACAACACCGCCCCATCGGCATCCTGGAAGACATTCGGCGAGGCCAGGGCATGGTAGAGCAGGCTCCGGGCCGGACTCCCCGGCTCGATGCCGCGCGTGCCCTCGAGCGCGAAATCCTCGAATCCAGGGACCGTGCGATCGATCGTCGCCAGCGGTTGCGCCAGCATCGCCGGAAGGTCGGCGGCCTCGATGTCCAACTCGTTGCCGGTCACCCGCAAGAGCAGGCCGCGCCAGCCGCCGGGCGCCAGCCGCGCGCACACCGCGCCGACGGCATCGGCCAGCGGAGCGGATTGGGCGAGGGTGAACGCCGGACTGGTGCTCACCGATATGGTGCTCGCCGGGGCGGAGAGGGCGGGGCCTGTGGCCGCAAGCGAGTGGGCCACCGTGCTGGCAACGGTCAGGGCCCCGGCGTTCTGGAGCAGCCGGCGACGGGTCCAGGGTGCGAATGGCCGTTCGGTCATCGTGTCGTCCCTTTCGATGGTCAAGCGATCGTGGAGCCGCAAACTATCGAGGCCCGGTGCGCGACACCAGCCAAGGCGATTCCATGAACGGCGGGCCTTGCCTGGCGACAGGCGTTGAACGGCCAGGACCGTCGTTCGGGAGCACCCTTGCTCCAGCCGGTGGGTGGTAACACGAGGGAGCATACATCCCGGCGCCACGATCCACAATCGCCGCGCGGCGGTCAACACGTCATGGGAAATCTGGCCAGGATCGCACTCGCCCGCGCCGGTGCGCCAGGGTATCCAACCGTGATCCACGCCTGGGGAAGGGCATGTTCGAGGACAAAGGTGGTCGTCATTATCCGATAGACCGTTACAACCGTTTCAATCCGCCGCCGGTGTAACGATCAAAAAAGCGAATACCCCGATACGGACGATGGAACATCCCTGATATCGGTCGCCCCGAGCCTGCTGTGGGTCAGCCCTGTTCGTCCAGCCAGCGGCGCACCTCGGCGTCGGAGCGGAGCCGGACGAGCCGCGGGTCGGCGCCGAATCGCGACGGCCACTGACGCTGGTGCCTGATGTGGGCCCGGATTGTCCAGTAGAAGATCGTTTCGCGGCTGGCAAACTGGTCGCGCCAGGTCTCGCGGTTGCCGCTCCAGAGTTCGGTGCGGTTCCGGATGCGGTGGATCGTGCGCCGCCAGAGCCGGGGAAACGTGGTCCGCGGCGGCAGATCGAGCCAGACGATCGTGTCCGCCGCGTCAACGACCATGTCCCCGAGCTTGCTGTCGTAATTGCCATCGATCACCCACCCTTCGGGAGAGGCGTCCATCGCCTCGCGCACGCGGGCGCGGAATGCCTCGGGCGTGGGTGCGCTCCAGTTCGGGCCGTGGTGGAGCGCGTCAAGCTCGATGCAGGGCACGTTGAGCCTGCCGGCCAACTCCACGCCAAACGTCGATTTGCCGGCGCCGGATATGCCCTTGACGCAAATCTTTCGCGGCATGGTTGCCTCAACCTTCCTGTCGGTCCATCGTTTGGGCGAAGGATAGGGGGCGCACGCCCTGGCCGCAATGATGTTCGGCCAGTGGCGGTGCAGAGGCTTGCGTGTGTGGGCGGAACGCATACGATGGGATCAGGACAGGATTTCCGCGAGTCGTTGGACAATACAATTCGAAAGGATCAGGCACGATGGGTCGATTGTTGTCCCTTGCCGCGCTTTTGCTCGCGCTCAGCCTCATAGCGCCCCTGGCGGGCGCCCAGGACGCCACCCCGGTTGCCACTCCCACCGCCAGCTGCGCGCCGCTCACCGAGGCCGAAGCCGAAAGCATCGCCAACCAATACTTCGATGCCTTCAACACCGGCGAACTCGACGCGCTCGACGCCCTGCTCGCGCCAGACTACACCCACTTTGGCGCGCTGGGGCCGGACCAGGATCGCGAACTCCACAAGGAACGGGTCCAGATCACCCGTGCCGGTTTCCCGGACGCGGTCTACACGATCGAGGAGATCATCATCGACGGCGACCTGGTGGTGATCCGCCACACCATGAACGGCACCAATGACGGTGAGTACGCCGGACAGGGCCCCACCGGCATCGCCGTTGAGGTAACGGGAATCCACATCCACCGGATCGAGTGCGGCGTGATCGCCGAAACCTGGAACGAGGGCGACGGCCTCGGTCTTTACCAGCAACTCGGCCTGCTGCCGGAGCCAGTTGGCGGAACACCTGTCGCGGAGGGCACCACCTCCACCTCGCCTCAGGCGACACCGGCCAACCTGATCGGAGCATGCCAGAATGGAACGGCGGAGGAAAACATCGCCGTGGCGGAACAGTATCTCGACGTCTGGAACTCAAAGGACGTGAGCCTGTTCGACGAGCTTGCGCATCCGGCCGTCGTCCACCACTGGGGACAGGGCGCCGACACGACCGGCACGGCGGCGCTGAAGGCAAGTACGGAAGCCTTCTTCACGGCGTTCCCGGACATGGTCATGACCTTCGACCAGGTGATCGCCGAGGATGATCTGGTTGTGATTCGCTGGACCCTGAACGGCACCCAGAGCGGCCCGTTCTTCGGGATCGAGCCGACCGGCACCGAGGCGACTTGGGGCGGCATCAACATCTACCGGATCTCCTGCGGGAAGGTCGTCGAGAGTTGGAGCGAGGCCGACGGTCTCGGCTTGCGGCGCGAGCTGGGTGTGCTGGAGGAAGCGGCAACTCCGGCATCCTGACGGTTGCCAAGACACGAATCAACAGACCGAATGACGGACCGGCAACGCTGCTGGGCCGCGGCCCTTTTCTGGCCAGTGAACGGTCCACGATGTGTCCAGTGCGCCACATGATAGCGAATTCGTGGTGGATTTCAGTATCAGGGTAGAATATCATCTGAATTCTTGGATCAATTTAGTTGCAAAGTCGACAGATTTCGTTGCGTCCATGCCGCCTATCCAGTAGTCTGTCAAAAGACTCGTTCGGCAAGAGCCACTCAGCAATGCTCTGTTCACCAAACGAGGATTAGGTCTCACGAGGGTACGAATGTCACTGGAATTTCCACCTTGTGAAGACGTGCGGTTAGGCAAATCTCCTTTAACAGAGGTAATTTGCCAGATCCGTTTCGATCCAATTCTAAGCATTGCCGAAATTCCCGCAGGGTTTCAAGATCAGGTGCGAGGGCGATTCCCCAAGTTTGAGTGGGAACAGCCTATCACTATGCAGGTCCCAGATCCTCAGAGCGAATCTGGGTCAATAAGCGTACAAGTTGCGCCACGAACATCGAAGTTCTCTACCGCAAGCGGAGATTCAACAATCTCGCTAGCGACGAACTTCGCTGCATTGTCGACGAGCGGGTACACTGTCTGGGAGGACTTCGCTCATGATGTGCAGTTGATGCTTGAGGCGGTGCAGACCGTTTATGGTCCCCTCTCCATCGTTCGAGTTGGACTCCGGTACCTGAACGTTCTGAGTGCTGTGAAGTTGGGGCTTGCGGGGCGGCAGGAGCTGCTGGACTTGGTCAACCCCTCACTGTTTACCCCTTTAGGAACAACACCGTGGCGTGATTTCAACACGTACCAATCAGCCTTGGTGATTGACGACGATGAAAACACGTTGGCCTTCCGGTTTGGTTTCCAGGAAGATGCTGACGGTGCCAACGTACTTCTAGACCTGGACTATTTCCGCGAATCCGCGATTGCTTCGGATACCAACCTGGTGCCACTCTTGGAAGGATTTCACCAGCGGATATACCTTGCATTTCGGTGGTCCATTCGTGAAGGTCGGCTTAACGTGTTCGAACCTGCGCAGTAGGAGAACTCGACATGGAGACAACCACGCGGAGATTGCGGACCAATCCATTTGTTATGACAATGGACTCCCATAATCCACATCATCTGCATGTACTTGACTCAGATGTCTGGGGCGCTTGGGGCGCTTCCATGACCGTGGATGAGTCCCAATTGGTATTGATCCTTCGAGCTATCGAGGACTTGGCGAGTCAAATTACTGGCTTTGGCCTTGAAGCAAGTGGCGAATGGTTTCGCCATCAGCGTGAACTTTCGGTGGACTTCGAGCGAGTTGAGAGACTGTCGCCCCTCTCTTCCCAACCGATAGAGATTGAGATCATGTCGATTGGGGAGGGCAAGTTGCAGACCTATCGCGGTGATGGCACGAGTCTGGACTGATGCCAGGGAGCAATAGCCCAGCCATGAGTGTCTACCATTGGTACGAGATTCCTGAGGATGATTCTCTACAGCAGGGTGACATTTTCTTTCGCTTCCCAGTCCTCGTGCCTGGCACTCTGCGTGTTGAGTCGGATATCGTTGTGTTCGATACTCAATCAAGAATAGAAAGAAATGATGTCATAATTCTTACCCAATCGTGCGATCTGGTAGTGGATGGAATTCCAAGCGTTCTCCTTTGCCGAGTCTTTGACTTTGTTGATGCTGCTAACGATCCAACAAACACTATCAAGATGAATCACTTTTCGGAAATGAAGAAGGGAAGAATGCCCTCCTATCATCTCCTCAAGCCATGCGACTTAGAGGGACATGCCCGTCGCCACATGGTGGTTAACTTTGGACAAGTCTTTACTTCTAGCTTCGCCCAACTCAATTGGGTTGCTACCTCGGGCTCAGGCAGAATTCGCCTCCTACCGCCATATCGCGAACATTTGTCACAAGCATTTGCGCGATTCGTAATGAGAGTGGGACTTCCCCAAGATGTGGGCGACTTACCAAGGCAAAACCAGTGAGACGGATGAATCCACGTTGCAATGTGCCAAACATTATGGGCCATGCTTGATAACGCCACCATAGCGGCCATCGCCACCCCCGCCGGCGAAGGGGGGATCGGGATCGTGCGGGTCAGCGGCAGTGATGCCGCCACCATCGCCGGGCGCGTCTTTCGTCGGATGGGACGCACCTCCGCGACCGTCGACCTGACCGCCGCCGGGAGCCACCGGCTGCACTTCGGCCGGATCGTCGATCCCGCCACCGGCGATCTCATCGACGAGGTGCTGCTGGGCTGGATGGCCGGGCCGCACACCTACACCCGCGAAGACACGGTCGAACTCTCCTGCCACGGCGGGCCGGTTCCGCTCCAGGAAACCCTGCGGGTAGTGCTGGAGGCGGGCGCCCGCCACGCCGAGCCGGGCGAGTTCACGCTGCGGGCCTTCCTCCACGGGCGGCTCGACCTCACCCAGGCCGAAGCGGTGCTGAACGTGATCGGCGCCCGCACCGCCGAGAGCCTGCGGCTGGCCGTCTCGGACCTCGCCGGCGATCTCACCCGCCGCCTGGCTCCGGCCAACGCCGCCCTCGTCTCCCTTCTCGCCTACCTCGATGCCTCGGCGGACTTTCCCGACGACGAAATCGACACCTCGGACATCGATCACGGCCTGGCCGCCGCCGAAGAGGCGCTGGCCGACGTTGTGGCCGGCTCGAAGGCGGGGATGTTGCTGCGTGACGGGGCCCGGATCGCGCTCGTCGGCCGCCCGAACGTGGGCAAGAGCAGCCTCCTCAACGCCCTGCTCCGCTCGGACCGCGCGATCGTCACCCCGATCGCGGGCACGACGCGGGAC
>JACCYX010000154.1 GCA_013696265.1 Chloroflexia bacterium | reverse complement strand
CGAGCAGGAGGTCGAAGACGCCTTCCTGGTAATCATCGATCAAGGGACTCTCGTAGAACGCGTCGGCCTCGACCTCGGAGGGTCCGACCACCTCGAAGATCCAGACGATGGAATCGTCCGAATTGCCGAACGTGGTGTAGGCATCGCCGCCAGCCTTGAAAAACGCCTCGCCGGGATCGAGCAGGGCCCGCTTGCCTGTCACTTCGTTGCGGACAATCGACGTTCCCTGGGCCTGGTACACGAACGCCGCGTTGGAAAGCACCGACACGGCCTGATCGCCACCTTCCGGCTCCACCTCGCGAACCTGCCAGACGGTTTGCTCGCCGGTGAGAAAGGCCAGGCCATGCGCGATCACCGCCGGATTTCCCGGATCGGTGGCCGAAATCTGGACCAATGTCGATTCGGCCGCGGGCGCGGGTGACTCTGCCGGTTCGGTGGGGTCCGGCTCAGGCGCCTCGGTCGGTGTCACTTCCGGAGCCGCGTCGGGCGTGGCCTCGGCCTCGGCGTCGCCTTCATCCCCAGTGCCCGGAATCACCACGTCCTGGGTTTCCACCGCGTCCTGCGCCTGAGCCGCCGGAATTGCGACCATGCCGATCGCCAGCAAGGCGACGAGCGCGAGGAGCACCCCTTGCCGCCAGCCCGCGGGCCCTGGGGCCCAGAGCCTCGTTGTCGAATCCATCCTCGACTCTCCCTTCGCATTCCAGCCAAACGCGATCGCCGCTCGTGAACTACCCACTGAGGTTTCCCACATCCGGCCAGGCGGAGGCGGGCTTCACCGCCGAGGCGATGAGGTTCCGGTCGAAAGAGTGCGCATCTTGGCGAAGATTCTACACCAAACGCTGACAGGGGTGTCCGAACACGCCTATCATACGCGAGTCTCATCTTAGCGTTAATCGCCCTGAAACGCTATGTTGTTCGTGTAACGGGGTGCGCCACGCGTATTTGCACCTCCCAGCCACGCTGGACGTTGCTCAATGGGAACCAAACTGCCTGAAGACGCGCTCTTGCTCCCCAAACCGCCCCGCTCAGGGTGGCCAGGCACGACCTTGGAGATTCATTGGAACACCATCCGTCCGGCAGCACGCGTCGCCGGGGTCCGGTCTTCAACCGTGACCTCCTGATCCTCCTCGGGCTCATGGGCCTCGTGCTGGCCGCCGTCATCTGGGCGGTCACGCTCCGGGACGACCGGGACCGCGCCGACGACCGGATCGCGGCCCTGGAACAGGAAATCGCCGCCTTTCGTGAGCGGTCGAACGCCACCGGCTACCAGCTGACTCCCACCGCCGACGCCCCCGCGAACGCGGGCGGAACTGCCTTCTTCGCACTCGACGGGAGCGGCGTGATCAGCGTCACGAATCTCCCCGCGGCGCCGGAAGGGCGCTCCTACCAGGTCTGGTACTACCCGACCGCCGAAGCCGAACCCCTGCCGGGCGCCACGTTCACGATCGACGAGAACGGAACGGGCTTCATGCTGATCCCGGCCGATGTCGGCGTGTTTACGACCATTTCCGTCACGCTGGAACCGGAGGCCGGAACGACCACGCCATCCGGACCGGTCTTCCTGGAAGGCACGACTGGCGGCGCCCGCGGGTAGGCGGCGCTCGCCGCCGTATACTTGGCGCATTGATTCGCCGCTCGCGTCCTCACCGGCGCGGGCGCAGGTCGGCTCGAGCGAGCCGGATTGGGCGCCCGTGTCACGTTCGCCACGCATGTACGCGCGATCGATCAGCGCCCCACCGTCTCCCCACATTCCGCTTGTCGACTGGCTCTGGCTCGGCGTCGCCGTGTTGCTCAGCCTCGCGCTGCGCATTCCGTTCTTCCGCATCCCCATGCTGGCGGACGAGGGCGGGTACGCCTACGCTACGCGCG
The DNA here is from genome assembly GCA_013696265.1 of Chloroflexia bacterium. Classification (GTDB taxonomy): domain Bacteria; phylum Chloroflexota; class Chloroflexia; order Thermomicrobiales; family UBA6265; genus JACCYX01. The sequence goes on along the minus strand of JACCYX010000154.1, from coordinate 9,320 downwards.
GTTGGGTGAACGGCGGCGACCTCTATGGGGACCTCTGGATCAGCCGGCCCCAGGGCATCTTCTTCGTCTACGCGGGAATTTTCGACCTTTTCGGCACCGGCACAACCGCCTTCCGGTTCGCCGCCTGGATCGCGATCGCGCTGACGGTGATCGCGGTCTGGGGATTCACGCGGATGTACGCCTCGCCGCTGGCCGCGAACCTGGCGGCGATCATTTTCGCGGTGGCCGCGTCGCTTCCGAACCTGGAGGGCTACACCGCCAACGCGGAAATGTTCATGGGCCTGCCGGCGGCGCTGGCCGCGCTCTGGCTGCTGCGGATCGGGCGGACTGGCTGGTCACGGTGGCAACTGGCCGGGGTGGGGGTGATGATCGGCACCGCGATTGCGCTGAAACCCTCGGCGGCGGTGATGATCCCGGTCGCCGTGCTCTTCATCGTCCTCATCGACGGCGGCGCCCCGGCCAGGCTCCATCTCACGCGGCTCTTGTGGCTGGGCGGCGGTGTCGCCGCCGTCGGCGCCGGGTTGCTCATCCACGGCTGGACACTGGGCTGGAGCGATTTCATCTACGCCACATTCACCTACCGGCTGTCGGCCCAGAGCGCGGCCACGGTTGGATTGCAGCACAACCTGGAGGCGATCGGGCGCCTCGCCTGGCGCGCGTCAGCCCTGCTCGGATTAGTCGCTATGCTACTGGCGTTTCGGTATCGTGCGGATGTCAGGACCGGATTCCACCGGATCACGCGGCGAACTCGATCGCAAGCGCGGAGTCGGAGATGGCCGCGATGGAACGGCCCTTGGCTGATGCCGAACCTGGAGCGCCCGCGCGACGATGGCAAGCTGCTGCTCAGGCTCTGGCTCCTGGGAAGCATCGCCGGGGCCAGCGTCGGCGGCGACTGGTGGTCGCACTACCTGATCCAGGTGATTGCCCCGCTCGCGGCCTGGATGGGCTGGACGGTCGCGGTCGTTTGGCCGACCCTCGCCAAACCGGTCCGATCCGTCTTTGCCCCGGCGACGGTGATTCTCCTCGTCGCCCCGTTCTGGGTGCTCGTCCACGGTTCCGCCGCAAACATGGCCGAAGCGATGTTCTCGCACCCCGGTTACCCGTCCCAGGACCGGGTCGCCGCCTACCTGCGCGAGAATTCAGAACCAGGGACGTCGATTTATGTCGCCTTCGATCAAGCCTCGATTTACTACCTCGCCGACCGACCGCCGGCCTACCGTCACCTCTACGACCAGGAGCTGCGGGGCATTCCGAGTTCGTATTCCGACCTGATTTCGATCATTCAGGGGCCGAACCGGCCCGAGTTCATCGTCAGCACGCGCCAGCCCGGTCCGTTCGCCGACGCCAGCCGCGCGTTTTGGCAGGAGGTGGGCCAATACTACGTGCGCGTCGAGACGATCGATGACGTGCCGATTTATCAGGACACGTCGCGGATCGACCCCGCCTCGTGACGCGCTAGACCCGCCAGCCGGGGGATTCGTGGGGATGCTGGAGGCTACCCGATTCGTCGATCGCGCCGGCGGTTTCCATCCGTTCGTGCTGCAGGAAGGCTGCCCGCGCAACTACATGAGACGCCACGGGCGTAGTGAACACGAGCGCCACGGAGATCAGGACGAGCCGGCTGGTCATGGCCTCGCCGCCGATGACCATGCCCGAAATCGCCAGCACCATCACGCCCAGGAACACCGATTTACTGGCGCCGTGCAGCTTGGTGTAGACATCCGGCATGCGCAGCAGCCCAAGTACGCCTAGAGTCATCACCAAGGCGCCAAGGATCACCAGGAAATCGAAGAGATAAGGACGCATGGACCGTAGCCTTTCGTCTAGAACACCTTGCGTTCACTGATGTACCGCGCGGCGACGATGGTCGAAACAAAGGAGACGAGTGCCAGCATCAACGCGGCGTCAAGGTAGTACGACGACTCGGTCGTGGTCGAGTACAGGATCAGCAACGCAATGATCACCAGCGTCAGGGCATCGAACGCAAGAACCCTGACGACGGCGGAACGCGTCCTGATCACCATCCCGATACAGATGCAGAGCAGGCCGGTCATCCAAACCATTGCCGTGTAATAGACGGTGTCATGCATCGACCGATGACCTCCGGCCTGGATCCTCGGGCCCGTCCGTGCCAGGTGGCAGGTCGGTATCGTATTCCCACAAACGGTAGTATCGTTCGACCTCCCGGCGCAGGCGCGCGGGATTGCTGGCGTCGATAAAATGCACGAGCATCCAACGCTCGTCCCAGTCGATGTCGACCAGGAACGAACCCGGGGAGATGGTGAGAAAGAGCGACACCATCCCGACGCCAGTTCTCCCGTGCTGGCCCAGCGGGATCTTGACGATTCCCGGATGGTCCAGTCTCTTGACGCCGACGACGTAGATGGCGACCTGCCAGGTGCCTTTCAGGATGTCGACCAGCAACATCCAGATCAATACCGGCATGTACACGATCATGTGGACCACACGGCCCGGTCCCGGCAGGTTGCGGGGGAGCAGTGTCTTCCTGAAAATCGCCACCAGCACGATTGAGACGACACATCCAAAACCAACATCCTCCCAGACGAAGCTGGCGATGGTGAGGCAGTAGATCGACGTGAGTCCCGCGACGACCGCTATGAGGAACATCATGGCGCGCGCTCCGGCAGGATCGACGTTGCCTCCCGCGAAATCGAGAGCAGCGGCTCCGGGAAGACGCCGATGAGCACGATCGCCAGGGCAAGTGCGACGACCAACGCGAGCGCGCCCTTCGTCGTGGCCTCGTCGGCTTCCTGGTTGATCCAGAACCGGGCCCGGTACAACTGGAACATGTAGACGAACGACAGGGCCCCGCCCACGAACACGAGGGCAACGATCAGGGGCCGGCCGTCGTCGATCCCGATCTGGAAGATCACCATCTTCCCGAAGAACCCTCCCGCCGGCGGCACCCCCGCCACGCTGAACGCCCCGACCGCGAAGGCGGCCCCGGCGATCCAGCCCCTTAGGCTCGCCGACAGGAAGAGGAGCGTCTTGTTGAGCGCGTTGATCACCGCGTAAAGGATAGCGGCGGCGTACCCGGCTTCCCCGCCGATGCTCAGAGCGATCAGGATGTAGCCGACCTGGCCGATCGTGGAATAGGCGAGCACCTCGTTTGGCGAGTGGCGGGCGATCGCCTGGACGCCGCCGTAGACGATGCTGATCGAGCCCAGAATAAGCATTACCCACGCGCCCTCACGCAGCTCACGCGGAAAGATATCCGCCCCGAACCGGAGCAGCCCGTAACTGCCGATATTCGCCAGCGCGCCGCTGAGGATCGCGGCAACGGCCGGCCTCGTTCCCGTATACACCGCCGGGAGCCAGAAGTGAAACGGGAAGAGCCCGAGCTTGATGCTGAAGGCGACGAAGATGATCGTGGCGGTCAGGATGACCGGATTCTCCTCCAACATCGGCGTCTGGACCGAGATGCGGTCCATGTCCAGCCAGCCGGTGTTGTGGTACATCGCGGCGATCCCGACCAGGAAGAGCACCGATCCCAACAGGTTGACGACGATGAAGATCAGCGCCGCCCGCAACTGCCGGGGCGATTCGCCGTAGCTGGCCAGCACGTAGGCCGCAACCATCGAAATCTCGAAGAAGACATAGAAGTTGAAAGCATCGCCGGTGAAGAAAAGCCCGGTCAGGCCCAGCCCCATGAACATCACGAGCGCCGGGAAAATCCGGGCTTTGACGTCGCGCGAGACCTCGAACCAGAGCGCGGTGGTCAGCACGACCAGGGAAACGACCGCGAACGTAATGCCGAGCATGTCCGCCCGCAGGGCGATGCCAACCCCGGCCTCCCAACCGGCGATCCCCATTTCCTTCGGCCCGTGGCGATGGACATCGATACCGAGTGCGACCGTGGCCGCCAGGGCCGCCGCCAGCAGGCCGACGGCCGTGTAGCCTACGGGCTTGCGCGTCCCGTCGAAGAGGGCGATGAACAGGGCGCCGAACCAGAGAATGGCAAGCGGGAGGGCAATGGTCACCAGCGCCCTCCTTGCCTGGCGGCGATCTCCCGATCCTGTCTTGCGTCCTGTGCATCGTCCGCCGCCTGGATCACATGGGCGGTCGGCTGATCGTCCAGGCCCGACTGCACGGCCTCGACGCTCCCAAGTCGCCGGAGATCGACCGAATGGTGCGCGTCATAGACGCGGTAGACCAGGCTCAGGACCAGCGTGGCCACCCCAAAGCTTATCACGATCGCGGTCAGCGTCATCGCCTGCACCAGCGAGTCGGATGTCTCGAACTCGCTGGGAACGACCGGTGCGCGGCCCCGCCGCAATCCAGCCGCCATGATGAAGAGGTTGGCGGCGTTGCCCAACAGGATCATGCCGGTGATGACCCGGATCAAGTCCCGCTTCAGCATGAGGTACGCCGCCGAGCCGAAGATGACCGCAATTGTGATGGAGATGAAGAGCGTCATCGCCTGTCTCCCCGCTCCGCCGGTGCGCCCGGCGACCCGCGCCGGGTTTCTGCCTGGGCCCCGCGATCACGCTCGCGCCGGACAGTCTCGCGGGCGACGGCGCCGATCGAGCCAACGCAGAACCCGATCACGATCAGGAACACCCCGATATCGAAGAGGACGGGGGTAATGAATTCAAGCGCGCCAAAGTGGGTCGCCGAGTCGCCGGCCACGGGATGGTGCAGGAAAATCGGGTCGCCGCTGACCACCGGCAAGAAGGCGACAGCCAGCGCCAGGAAGAGGCCCGCGAATGTCGCCAGCGGCGCGTAGCGCACGAGCGGCAAGCGGTCGAATTCTTCAGCGCCGAACGCAACTCCCTGGAGGATGATGCCGAGCGAGGCGATCACGCCCGCCGAGAAGCCATCCCCGATGTCGGCGTAGCCCTTGACCAGCACACCGACCGAAATCATCAGGATCGGCAACAGCAGGATGCGGCAGGTTGTGCGCGTCATCTCGGTCGTCATCGCAGCCGTCCCTTCCGAATCAGGCTCATCACGCCCAGCATCACGAGCGCGATCACGGTGATCTCCCCCATCGTGTCGAAGCCGCGAAAATCGGCCAGGATGACCGTGACCACATCCCTACCGTGGGCCAGCGGCGTCAGTTCTTCGTAACGGTCGATCAATTCGGTCGATGGCGATGGCCGGGAGAGGACGCCCCAAACGACGAAAAACGCGGTCGCGCCGGTGATCACGGCCAGGACGATGTCACGCCGTATGCCGAAGCGTTCGGACGGCTCCCGCGTTTCGAACCGGAGTATCGAGCGCGGCATCAGGAGCAGCATGCAGATAAAGAAGACACCCAGCATCGTTTCGACCAGCACCGCCACCAGCGCCACGTCCGGCGCGCCCAGCAGCGAGTAGATCACCGAGAGGCTGAACCCGACGCAGGAGACGGTGATGACGATCCGCAGATGGTCGCGCGGGATCGACACGGCGATCGCCGCGAGGGCCGTCACCAGCAACATCATCGCCACCGGCAAATCGCCGCGATCGAAGTTGCCGATCTCGAAGGCGTCGCTGTTCGGCGTGAAGATGACCGCGAGCCCGACGAGGATGCCGGCCGGGGCGAGGATCGTGGCGACGCGGCTCCGAAGGTCGCGGACCTCGACCCGGTGGATCCAGTCGGAGACGTATTCCAGGCCCTTCAGCGTCCGGTTGTAGAGGCGTTCCGGCCCAACGCGGTCGCCAAGACTCGCCACCGCCCGGGCGGCGGGCGACCACCAACGCTCGCTCACAACCAGGAGGATGCCGAGCGCCCAGGTGGCGATCGCCATCACGTTCTCGTGTCGCGCATCCAGGTGGTAGGCAATCTCGATCTGGGCCGGCCCGTTCGCGGGCAGCGTGGCCGCCGACTCGGCGATCCCGATCACCGGCGCGGTCCACAGGCCGAAGATCACGGTCGAGACGCCCAGGACCAGCACCGGTCCGGTGAGGAACCAGGAGATCGACCGAGGCTCGATCCGCACCGGACCCAGGAAGACCCCAATCCAGAAACGGGAAACATAGGCAAACGTCAGCGCGGCGCTGAGCACGGCCAACGCCCCGAACGCGGGTCCGCGTTCCCAGGCGGCCGCGAAGAAGAGTTCGTCCTTGAAGAAGCCGATCGTCAACGGCAGGGCGATGAGCCCGGCCGCCGCCAGGCCGCTTCCGAGCGCCAGCACCGGCATCCGCCGCGCCAGGCCGCCGGTTTCGGACATCTCCGTGGCGCCGGTCGCCTCCGTCACGGCGCCCGCCGTCAGGAAGAGCGCCGATTTGACCAGCGCGTGAGCCAGCACGTAAAAGGTGGCCCCGGTCAGGCCGTACTCATTCCCGAGTCCGAACATCACGACCACGTAACCGTATTGGGAAATCGTGGACCAGGCGAGGATCTGCTTCAGGGTGTCGCGGGTCAGCGAGATAACGCCACCGACCGCGATCGAGAGGAACCCGATCACCAGCATGGCGTCGAGCAGCCAGTCGAAGCTGGCGATCATCGGGTAGTAACGCCCGATCATGAAGACGCCGGCCGCGACCATCGCCGCCGAATGCAGGTAGGCCGAGACCGGGGTGGGCGCCGTCATCGCGTTGGGGAGCCAGAAATGAAAGGGCACCTGGGCGCTCTTGGCCAGCGCCCCGATCCCGATCAGGCCCAGCGCGATACCGACATTGGTCCCGCCGGATTCGAGGGTGATCATCTCGGGAATGGAGTACGTACCAAGCTCGGAGCGCAGCATCAGCACCCCGATCAGCACGAGCACGGCGCTGATGCCGGTCACGAGCAACGCCATCAGGGCCGACGTCCGCGAATCCTCCCGATCCCGGTCGAAGCCGATCAGGTAGAACGAGGCGATCGCCGTGAGGTCCCAGAAGACGAATTGGAGAATGGCGTCCCCAGCCATGACCAGGCCCACCATCGCCGCCATGAAGAGCAGGAGAAACCCGAAGAACCGGGGCTGCTCGTCGAGGCCGCGGTGGTGATGTTCGAGGTGAAGCGGGATGTACCGGGAGGCGTAGATCACGACCAGCAGACCGATCCCGGTCGCCAGCAGCGCGTACATCTGGGCCAGGCCGTCGAGTTCGAGATGGAACCGCAACCCGAGCGTCTCCGACCACGGGACATTGATCGACGAAAGTTCCGCGACATACGAAATGCCGACGATCGCCAGGCAAGCGGCGGTGGTAACGATCGCCACGATCCCGGTCAGCGCGGGCCGCCACGTGCCGATCACCGTCGTCAACAGGGGAGCGGCGAAGGCGGCGCAGAACAGGAGCAATGCCAGATTGGGATTGGTGATGAATTCTGGCATCGCGCCTCCCTCTCGTGCGCCTGAAACGTGGCGAACGGGCCTCAGTATTCCCTCGTGATGACTAGATCGAACAGCGCGGGGATGCCGGAATCCTGGTGGCCCAACGGCTTGGGATACCTTGTCTCACTCAAAGGCGCATCGCGGACAACAAAAAAGGGGCTGCGAATTGCAGTCCCTCACCGTGTCCCACGACGAGCGAGCCCCGGTGATTCGACGGCCGGATCCGTTCTCTGCGTCCAAGTTTACCCCGAACGGCACCAGGCTGTCACAGTGGAAAACGTCAGTTCACGTCGTCGCCCGTCGTCCCGGCTACGCCTGCCGCACGGTGACGACCGGTTCCGGCGCCGGCGCGATCCCGGTTATCTCCTCACGAGCCGGACGCTCCCAGGTCAGGACGTCGTGGTAGAGCGACGATACCTGGCGCCTGGCGCCCACCGGGAGGCTGTCGAACGTGGCCACCGCCTCCGGCGACAGGAGCAAGCGCAGGCGCCACGCACGCCGGGCATCGGTCCGGGACATCACCGGCGCATCTTCCCGTGGGACGCTCCATTCGGCACAGAACCGGTCGAGTTCGGCATCGGACCGCTGGAGAAGATCGTCCACGCAGACGAGGGCGTTGGCATGACCAATCGGGGCGGGGCGGGGAGGAACGGCCGTCTCATCGAACGTCAGATTGTTGGCGGGCGAACGCGCCACATCACGCTCCTGGCGCCGGGAAACGAGCACGCCGCCGAAAATCATCGCCACGCCGATCGCCATCGCGATGTAGAGATATTCGTAGTGCCCGAGCCGGGTCAGGCTTCCCCCGGCGGCAACGACCAGGGTGCCGGCACAGATCAGCGCGCAGCCAATCATCCGGTGACGATGGACACCGCGCCGCCAGTACCGCCAGACCGACCAGGCGGTGCCGCCAACGATGATCGCGGTCCCCACCGAGTTGATGAGGATCGTGACCGCCACCATTTCGCCGCCGCGATCGATCGCGTCCCAGCCATCCGCAGCCAGGCGCGAACCGTCGACCGGCGCGTTGACGACCAGCGACACCCAGAGGGCCGCGACGAGCAGCGTGAGACCCACGCCGAACCGGCGCATGGCGCCTGGGAAGAGCAGGTAGAGCTGACCAATCGCGAGAAAGGCGACGACCAGCGCGGGCCCGGTGGCATAGTAGAGTTTAGCCAGCCATTGACTCCAGCCGAACGCGATCCCGGCCGCGTCCGCTCCGGCGGCCAGGGCAAACATCGCGAACGCGATCGCCCACACGATCTTGTCGGGACGTGGCCGGGACAGGGCGTCGCGGAGGATCACCGCGCCACACAACGCACTGAGCATCGAACAAACGATGGGAAAGAGGATCACGGGATTGGTCGAGTCCATTTCCGGAGGCGAATCGCGAGACGGCGCGTTCCCTGGCCAGCGTGAATAATGGAAAAGTGTAGCGCCGTGACCGTGGCGAATCGAGACGACTGGGACGTGCCTTCACATTTGGACAAGGAGGAGATACCCGTGAGTGACGCGGAGAGCGGACACGCGGTGGAGTTCGTCCGCCTCGATGGTCACGCCGTCCGGGTTACATCGTGGCGCCCTGGCGACGAGCCCGGCACCTTCAACATGGTGACGATCACCCGCGGCTCGCGAGACGCCGAGTTGCTGGACGAACTGCTGGCCCAGGATCGTCTCCAGCTCGAAATCGGGAGCGGCGACGCGATCTCCGTGACCGCACGGGAGATCGATCGCCGGGTGTTTGGCGAGGGTCAATCCGGGATCACCCGCTTCGCGGTTGTCTTCGCCTCCGCCGAAGGTGCGGAGAGCGAAGCCGCGCATCCTCGTGATCACCCGCTTGAAGAGCGGGTCGCCGCGCTCGAAGCCGAGGTCCAGCAGCTCCGCGCCCTGCTTGGCGACATCACCCGTCATACGTAGGGTTGCCGACCTTGTACGCCTGACGAGCATTGGACATTTTCGTAGGGGCGGTACCCCCGTCGCGAAGGACAGGCTCTGGATCGACTGCCACAGACACCTGCCCCAACCCGAATCTTGTCGATCCTGTTGTCCGCCCTG
>JACCYX010000133.1 GCA_013696265.1 Chloroflexia bacterium | reverse complement strand
GGCTGCCCGGTCGTCATCGTCTCGACTCCATGGCCCGGTTCCGTACGAACCGGTTGATGAGGACCGCGATCAAGAGCATGCCGCCGAGAAAGACCTGGAACCAGTCGGCGTCGACCCCGGCGTAGACAATCCCCTGCCGCACCATGCCGAAGATCAGCGCCCCCAGCGCGGCCCCGATCGCCGAGCCGTACCCGCCCGTCAGGAGCGTGCCGCCGATGACGACGGCGATGATGGCGTAGAACTCCTGCTGCTGCCCGCGCAGCACATCGGCGCCGGTCGAGCCGATTACCTGGATGATCGCCACGAGGCACCCGGCCAGGGCGGTCAGGATAAACAGCGTGACCTTGACCCGGAACACCGGCACGCCGAGATTACGCGCCGCCCCCTCGCTGCCGCCGACGCCGAAGATCCAGTTGCCGAACGACGTTCGCAACAAGAGCCAGGTTGCCACCCCAATCAGGCCGAACCACCACGCGATGGAGATCGGGAATCCGGTCGATCCGATCTGGACGCGCGAGCCGAAGATCGTTTGCGCCAGATCGTAGCCCGCCACCTCACGCATGCCGCCGAGCTGGGTCCGCCCGGTGATGAGCCGGGTGACCGCAATCGTCAGGCCCCGGACGATGAAGAGCATCGCCAGCGTGATGATGAATGAGGGCAACCCCGTCCGAAGCACCAACACGCCGTTGATGAACCCGATGCCGGCGCTGGCCAACATCGCGACCAGGATTGCGGGCCAGATGTTCCAGCCGTACTCCACGGTCAGGAGCGCCATGATCATCCCCGAGGCGCCGATGACCGAGCCGATCGACAGGTCGAATTCGCCGCCGATCATGAGCAGCGAAACCGCCACCGCGAGGATGCCGAGCTGGGCGGAGACCTCCAGGTAGCTGGCGGTGCCGCCCGGCGTCAGGAACCCGGTGTCGCCGGCGACGATCGCGAAGTAGAGCCAGATCGCCGCGGCACCCACGACCGCTCCCATCTCCGGCCGCACCAGGATTCGGCTCATCCGGGTCGAGCCGAGGAGCCGATCGTCATCGGCGCCCGGAGGTTGGGCCAGGCTGGCGTCGGGGGTTGCCATCAGCGATACCTCATCGGATGCTGCAAACTGCGATGGAGGAAGTACGTCACTAGCCGTCACCCTGAGCGTAGCGAAGGGTCCCCCGGCGAAGCCGGTCCGCGCCAGCGGACGATCCGACTGGCCGCCCATGATCGACCTTCGGTCGATGCGCTTCGCGCGGGGATTCCTCGCAAGCTCGGAATGACGAAGGAGTTTGAATGCGACTTCAGGTCGCGACCACCAGCCTTACCGCGTGCCCGCCTCGGTCAACTCGATCACTTGATCGACGTTCTCGGCGGTCACGAAGCCGGGGCCCGTCATCAGGACCGCGTTGGCGATCGTGTTCGCGTTGGTGGCGTAGAGCTTGAGCAGCACGATCGGGAGATACCCCTGCAGGTACTGCTGCTGATCGATCGCGAACAACATCGTGCCGTCCTGGATTGCGGTCAGCACCTCGGGCGAGAGGTCGAACGTGGCGATCTGGACAGTATCCACCTTGCCCGCGTTGGCGATCGCCAGCAAGGCCGGCGCGGCACCGCTGGGGCCAAGCGCCATGATCCCGTTGACCTCGGCGTTGGCGGTCATCGCCGCCTCGACCCGCTGCTGGGCCTCGGTGGGGTTGTTGAGATCGACCACGAGGTTTTCGACTGTACCACCGGCTTCGGACATCGCGTCGGTGAAACCCGCGCATCTCGCTTCGAGCCCGGCATTGCCGGCTTCCTGGATCAGGCAGATCGCGTTGGTTACACCGGCTTCGGCCATGCGCTCACCGCCGCCGAACCCGGCTTCGTACTCGGTCTGGCCGACGTGGACCAGCACGCCGAGTTCAGCTGCCACGTCGGACCCCGAGTTCATGGAAATCACGGGAATCCCGGCGGCAATGGCGCGTTCGATCGCCGGCGAAAGCGCCTCGGCGTCCGGGATCGAAACGACCAGGCCGTCCGGCTCGGAGGCCACCGCGGCATCGATCAGTTGCGACATCTCGACCATGTTGTACGTGGTTGGCGCCTGGTACTCGACGGTGACGCCCAGATCGGTGGCGGCGGCGTCGGTGCCACGCTGGACGACCGACCAGAAGGGGTCGGATGCCTGGCCGTGGGAGACGACCACGAAGCGAAGTTGGGCATCGTCCTGGGCCAGGCTGGCCTGGGCGAGCCCGAAACCGCCGGATACGAAGACCAGGCAGGCAACGATGAAGAGGCGGACGTGACGAGTCATGGCTATTCCTTCTCGCGAAACGAACGGCAACGGCGCCGCTGGGCGGGCAACGGACTTGCCAGCCTGGCGCGGCACGAGATGTGGACCCTGACCGGCCTCCTCTCCGATTCCTTCCAGGTTTCAGTTTGCGCCGCCATCCCGCTGATCGCTTCCCAGGGAAGGAGAAGCGTGCTGGAGCGGACGCGAACCGCAAGGGACGAACCACCCAGCCGAAATCACTCCAGACCCGCAAGTTGACGATGACAAACGCAGGCCCATCATACTCGAATCGGGCTCGTTCTCCCAAGGCGCGAGCCCACCTCGTCGCCGGACGCAAAACGCCCGGCCCGGAACGTTCCGGGCCGGGCGAGCGCATCATGAAGCGTGAAGCTACAGCATGCCGCCGAGGTGGTTCTTCAGGCTGCTGACGACGTCGTCCTGGCTGCTGAATGAATGCTTGCCCTCGGCGGAGGCGGACTGAAGCGCCCCCTGGACCTGAGCGGGCGCGCCGTTGTTCTTGAACGCCGCCATCAGGTCGTCGACGCCGATGGGGTAGTCCACCCCTTCGAGGTACTTCTCGAAGCCGCCCAGTGGAACTTTGCCGAGATCGCCGCCGCCACCGCCCAGCACTTCCTTGATTTTGTCGAACATGTTTGCCCCTTTCCGCATGTGTGGAAAAACAAGACGCCTCTCCTGTCGATCACGAGGCGCCCACGGTGCATCCGGTATCTCTGTTGTATCACATCTGTAAACAGGGGGTGTGCCACAGGATTTTGCATACGCGTTCCTGACGGGGTGGGATATGCTGGGCGTCTGACCCGTGCGTCGTCGTGAAAGGTGCCCGCCATGCCTGATGAACGC
>JACCYX010000132.1 GCA_013696265.1 Chloroflexia bacterium | reverse complement strand
TGCCCAGCTTCAGGTCGGGCGAGCCGAAGCCGTCCATGTCGATCACCAGGTCCACGCCGCTGACCGGCTGGATCTCGTCCTTCTGCTCGATCATGCTGAGGTCGAACTGGTGCACGATCAGGGTCTTGGGCGGCACGTTGTATTCGGCGGCGATTTCGACCAGCCAGTTCTGGGCCTCGGTCACCTCGGCGGCCGTCACCTGGCCGATGTAGTCGCTCATCACCTCGCCTTCGCGCAGGTGGAACTCGGGGTCGATCGCGAGATGCACGTGCGGCTGGGCGATCCACTCCTCCAGCCCGGAGTAATCGTCGAACGGCTCCTTGAACCCCATCTGCACGTCGAAGAAGAGCAGGATGTCGTTGTCGGCCGTGAATTGGGTGTAAGTATCGAGGAGTTCGCGACTGGCGTCGGCGATGTGGAGCCCGTCGGGACCCGGCTCGCCCTGGGCGATCGACGCGATCATCTCGAACCCGATCTTGACCGGCCGGCCGGGATCGGCGGCGCGGTAGTTTTCCGCCTCTTGCTGGAGCAATTCCAGCACCTGGGCCGGTTCGTACTCGCCCAGGATGCCCATGTTCTCGTTGGTGGGAAACCCGTAATACAGCAGCACGCGGTTCTCGGGAAAGAGCGATCCCGTCGCCGCGTCCTGGGCCACGGCCGGCCCCCCGCGCAATCCGAAGGGCGCCAGCGCGGCGCCACCACCGAGCGCGAGCGCGCGGCGGCGAGTCAGGCGCGGGCGAAGGGGGGCGGGTGCCGGTTTCGGCGTGTAGACCATGAAAACGATATCCTCTCTCAAGAGACGTTCGTGGCTGATCGGTAGTGGTCGGTTGCCGCTGGCAACCAGGGCGAATCCCGCGCACTCCAGCGCCTGGGACCAGGATTCGGTCACACCGAAGTGTACGCCGTGGCTCACGTTCCGGACGTTTTCCGCAAAGCGACCGGGATCATGACGCACCCGCACCGACGCGGGATGACCGCTTCCGTAGTAGTGCGTCCAAGGCTGATTGCCACTTGCAATGGACTTCCCCACACCGTCATGTCGAGCTTGCGAGACATCCCTGCGCGAAGCGCTTCGGCCGCAGGCCGACTCCCCGCTTCTCGCGGTCGCTTGATCCCCAGAGCAGACACCGGCTCCGCCGGAAGCGCTCCTTCGTCGTAATGACAGTCTGGGTTGGACGCACTACTGACATCTTGGATGCCGTACTCAGGTCACGGATCGGCCATGTGACCCTTGGGAACACCTGATGCTCCGGCAATCGATGATGGTACGATCAGGCAGCGCATCGGATCGTGAGGATCACTCTTGATCCGATGATGGGAAGAGGGGCCCACCCGCCATTCCGGTCGTCGGGATTCGCGGGTGCGTGTAAAACCGGCATCGCCGATTGAATCTGGTTATCGAAAAACGACGGCCCACCCGTGGCGTATCTGGCCCGGTTGCGCCGCTGCCGGTACCCCGCGCACATCGTGGGCCGGTCGATGCCGGGACCAGGGAGAATTCCAGCTTGTGACTACCCCGCGGGAACCAACGCCAGCCCACGTCGTGCCCTTCCGGCAGCCACGGGTCCGTCGCGCCCGCGGCGCCCGGACCCAACCCGGCGAAGCCGCAACCCAATTGCCGGCGGCCTCCGCCGGCGACGGGGAGGCGCTGGCCGATCGGCTGCTCGACGTCACCACCATCGCCGACCCGCTACCCGGCGAGCAGGACCAGGTGCGGCATATTCGCGCCGTCCAGCTCGGCGCCTCAAGTGGAGCCTTCTACCCCCACACGCCCACGGAAGACACGCCGTTCGCCGCCAGCCGGCTGGAAATCTCCACCATCGAGATCATGCTGCAAACCGCGGGCGAGTACGATCCCGCGTTCGCGCGGCGGGTAGCGGCCAACGCGCGGGCGGCGGGGGTGTCAGTGACATCCGTACATTCGATGAGTCACCTCCATCCGATGATGTCGCCGTATCCGCGCCGGGTCGACGAAGGACGCGCCCTGTTCCAGCAAGGGATCGAGGCGACCGTCGCGCTCGGCGCCAGGGTGCTGGTCTGGCATGGTCCGAACCGGAAGGAAGTCCAGACCGACGACGATTGGGAACGGTTCATCGAACTCGCCCACGATCTCGCCCAGGCCTGTGGCGAGGCCGGCGTCACGCTCGGCATCGAAAACGTCTCGCGCGGGGCGCTGGCGCTGGTGCGAAACGTCGTCACATTCGCGACTCGCCTCGGGGAAATCGGCTCCCAAGGTCAGGTCGGGTTCGTGTTCGACCCCTTCCAGGCGGCCGAGGCGGGCGCCAACCCGTTCATGATGCTGGCGGCCATGGGGAACAGGGTCGTCAACGTTCACGTCAGCGACTACCGGGAGCACGATCCCGCCTCCCGCCACCTGTTGCCGGGCGATGGCGATCTCCCGTGGTCGGCCCTGATCCGCGCGGTCGCCGGCAGCGGCTACTCCGGTCCGATCATGATCGAGGGTCCGCTCGGCACCGACACATCGGGGATCGGACGTGTGCGGGAGACGATGGACCCCCTGATTCGATCGGTCTTCTCGTTCGAACCGGACCGCAATCGCCACGAAGACGCCCAGGATACGGTCACGGCCGTCGCGACTCCCCCGGCCGGCGTGCTCAAGGGAATCGACCTCTTCAACCGGCGGGAGTTCTACGCGCAGCACGAGGAAATCGAAGCCGAGTGGCACGCCGAACGGGGTCCGGTGCGGACGCTCTACCAGGGCCTACTCCAAATCGGGGTCGGGTTCCACCACGCGCTCAACGGCAACTATCCGGGCGCGGTCGCGTTGCTCGCCGACGGCATCGCCAAAACATCGGAGTTCCTGCCGGAGGCGCTCGGGATCGACACCGGGCGGCTGGTATCGGAAACCCAGGCCTGTCTCGACCACCTGCGTGAAGCCGGTCCCTCGGGCATCTCCAGCTTCGATAGCTCCCGGATTCCCCACATCGCCTTCGTCACGGATTGATCCCCGCCGCTTGATGCCGGTGCCGCCGCTGCCGTATGCTGACGCAACCCTTCCCGCACTGTTTGCGGGAATGCGCGCGTTCCACGGATGCACAATCCGCCGGACCTGGTGGTTGGGCCAGGCGCGCTTCCGGCGCCGGGAGGGTATGGGGCCGCACTCGTACAACGCCGCAACCGGGCATCGCCGGCGCGGCCACGGCCAGGCTTCGAGCAAGACTCCCGCTAGATCGAACGGGATCACAGGTGTGCTCGTTGCGAGACAGGCCACAACAGGGCGGGGGCATGCGCACCTTTTTCCAGAGACACAGTAAGTTTCGCCCACGTTCCTCGGACGAGGCAACGGGCGACTCCGCCATACCCGAAGACATGTGGGTCAAATGCCCGAAGTGCGGCGAACTGATCTATTCGAAGGAACTCGACCACAACGACCGGGTCTGTCCGAAATGCGGTCATCACTTCCGCCTCAACGCCCGGGAACGAATCGCGCTCCTCGCCGATGAGGGCTCGTTCGTCGAGTGGGACGCCGGCATCCAGCCGGAGGACCCGCTTGAGTTCGTCGATCCCAAGGGCGCCTACGCCGAGAAACTGGCGAGCACCCAGGAAAAGACCGGCGAAACCGAATCGCTGATCTCCGGCCTGGGCCGAATCGAGGATCGCCCGGTCGTGATCGCGGTGGCCGAGTTCGCGTTCATGGGCGCCAGCATGGGATCGGTGTGGGGCGAAAAGCTCGCCCGCGCCATCGAACGCGCCGCCCACGACGGCCTGCCCGTGCTCACGGTCAACGCCTCCGGCGGGGCCCGGATGCACGAGGGCCTCTTTTCCCTGATGCAGATGGCCAAGACCGTAGCGGCGTTCGATCGCCTCGGACGCGCGCGTTTGCCCCACTTCTCGGTGCTGATCGATCCCTGCTACGGCGGGGTGACCGCAAGTTACGCCACCGTCGCCGATGTCATCCTGGCCGAACCAGGGGCGCTGATCGGGTTCGCCGGCCAGCGCGTGATCGAGCAGGTCACCAAGCAGAAACTGCCGCCTGATTTCCAGACCGCCGAATTCCTGCTCGACCACGGTATGATCGACCTGATCGTCGAGCGGGCGCTCCTGCGCTCGACCCTGGCGACGCTCATCGACCATCATGCCCCGGCGCCGGTCTCATTCCGGCCGGAGGACAACGGGTACGATGCCGCTGGTGCCGTCGAGCTGGTGGATGCCGGCTCCGGTTCCGCTGGCGACACCAGTCCCGAGCATGTCCGGCACACCGCCTCCTAACCGCGGGAAGGACGCCATCACCGATGTCGACTGTCGATACCATTTCCGAAGAAACCGTAAATATGCCGCCGGTGAACCTGAGTCCCATGGACCGCGTTCGTCTGGCGCGTGACCCGCAACGGCCCGGCACCCTCGACTACATCGCCGAACTCTTCTCCAATTTCGTCGAACTCCACGGCGACCGCACGTTCGGCGACGACGGGGCGCTGATCGGTGGACTGGCCACCTTCCGGAACCGGAGCGTGCTGGTCCTGGGGCATCAGGGCGGCTCGAACACGCGGGAGAACCTGGCCCGAAATTTCGGGATGCCGAGGCCGGAAGGCTTCCGCAAGGCGCGCCGCCTGATGTGTCACGCCGAGAAGTTCCGGTTGCCGATCATTGCCTTCATCGACACGTCGGGAGCCGATCCGGGCATCGGTTCCGAAGAGCGCGGGCAGGGCACCGCGATCGCCGAATGCCTGCTCCAGATGGTGGGCCTGCGGGTGCCGATCATCTGCGTCGTGATTGGCGAAGGCGGAAGTGGCGGCGCGCTCGCGATCAGCCTCGGCGATCGCCTGCTCATGCTCGAGAACGCGGTCTACGCCGTCGCCTCACCCGAAGCCTGTGCCGCCATCCTGTGGAAGGATTCGAGTTTCGCCAGCGAAGCGGCGGAAACGATGCGCGTCACCGCCGCCGACCTGCAACGGTTCGGGATCATCGATGAACTGATCGCCGAGCCTGTTCCCGCCCACGAGGCCCCAAGGGAAACCATCGGTGCCGTGGGTCAGCGCATCGCGGCGCACCTGGAAACGCTGCTCGACACCTTCGACATAAGCGATCCCGAGTCGGTCGAGGCGTTGCTGCGGGAACGCTACGACAAGTTCCGCGCGATCGGCGCCTGGCACGAAGGCTGATACGGACCTTGGGTCAATGCTGACGCAACCAAGGTTTGTAACGGGTGCTGCACGTTGGAGATTCTCGTAGGGGCGGTACCCCCGATCGCGAAGGACTCCTGGCCGGTCATGGTGCAGGGGTGTCCGCCCCTACGACATCCGGTTCCATGACGGTTCATCAGGATTTCGTATAGGAAGGCGAAGGCCCGGATCCGTGGATCCGGGCCTTCGCTGTCATTTCGAGCTTGCGAGAAATCTTTGCCGAGCAGCGCACATCATCAGCGGCGCGTCCGTCAGTCGAGAAACATCGGTTGAGTCCCGGAATCCGTGGGCAGGGAATCGACATCGAACCACATCGCCGGACCCACGACCGGGAAGATTTCCGGACGCTGGTATATCCATTGCGCCAGGGGGCGTTCGATCTCGATCAAATCCGAGGCGTCTCCCAGCCAGAGATACCAGATGTCCGCTTCATCCTTGAGCAAGAGTCGATCGGTGGCGAACCGGTGGTAGGCCACCGGCCGCAGATAGGTCGTCGGAAACATGGTGCCTGATCCCTCCGAACAGA
>JACCYX010000116.1 GCA_013696265.1 Chloroflexia bacterium | reverse complement strand
CGAGCAGGGCGAGCCCTTCCGCACCCTCGGCGCAGCGGAGTTCGGCGTCGGCGCTGTCGAGGAGGCAAAGCCGTCGCTGGGTTCCCCCGTGCCAGAGCAGGCGGAGATCGGTGAGGCGTCCCGCCCGTGAGTCGTCGATGGTGAGCCGGTAGTGGTCGAAGTCGTTGTCGACCGGCGTGGTGGCGAGGCGTCCATTCATCGAGGCCGAATCGCCGTCGAAGGCGAGCGCCGCGGCGTTGGCGGGTCCCTCGTTCGGCTCGCTCTCGACCCCGCTCATCCGGGGCTCGCCGGGGGTTGTGGCGAGCACCCACCGCACCGGCCCATCGCCGCCGTTGCGGATCGTGACCGTGTAGGTGCCCGCTTCGAGCCCGATGTCGGGCAGCGTGCCTACGCCGTTGGCGCCGGTCGTGCCGGAAAAGAGGGTGCCGCCTGTCTCATCGGCGAGGTCCCAGGCGAGCGGTGACGCGACCGGTCCCTGCAACCTGATGTCGAAGTGGTTACCGCTGGCGGCGTCCGTGACGGTCCACTCAACCATGGCGCTCGTCTCTCCGGGCATGGCGGTGATGGCGAACGCGTCGCTGACGGGAGCGGGCGTGTCCGCGATGTCGACGTCAGCCGGGAGTGGGTCGCCCGCGGCGATGTCGAGCTGGTAGGCGCCGGGTCCGCTGTAGGCGACGCCGACGTAATACTCGCCGGGCGGCCAGAGCAGGTTCGGGAGGGAGGTAATGGCGCCCGCTTCACCCATCTTCGAGACGAGCCTGGTGGCGGCGAGGATGGTGCCCGCGTCATCGATTTCGACATCGTAGATTTCGACCAGGCCCACGTGTCCCGGCACCGGCGTGAGGGTGAACGACCAACGGGCGGCGGCATCGTCGTCGGTGACGGTCCAGCGGTAGAGATCCTGGCCGCCGCCGGGATAGTCGCCGCGGCCGCAGGCGGCGCCCGAACCAAGGTCCGTGGCTTCGGCGGGCTGGTCGTTGGGTTCGGTGGCGACCACGCACGTGGAATCGACCGTCGCCGGGGTCGCTGGCTGGGCGCTGGCTGACGGGGATACGGTGGCGATGATCGCCATCACCGCGATCATCGTCAGCAACTGAGAGAAGGAGGGACTCCGGGGCCGTGTCATTTCAGCGGGATCCTTCTCACGTAACCGTCATTCACACTCAGAGACCAGGTACTATCCAGTGCACGCAAGCGCCGCGGCTCCGGCTGCCGCGCCCCCAAGCGCTCCTGATAATACGGCGCTAAACGGGTCGCTCCCCAGCCTGATTGCTGAGTTTGCGAAGCCGAACGCAAAGGACACGCCGAGTCCGACACAGAGGAATGCCCGAGAATTGGCAACGAACCAGGCGATAGCGCGTGTCACGAACGAGTGCTCCCCAAGTGGCTGGATCGCCGCCAGGCGTGGCGCGGAAAGCACCGTCGATACGTTGCTCATGCCGTTGTGGAGTTGATCCCTGGCGCGTCCGGTGACGGGATCGACGATCCACCAACCCAGCACGGGCTCGCCATCGCGCTCGACGGGTTGTTCGGGAACGACGACATACAGACCGGCGTCCAGCGCCGCCGTCATGTAGCCTTGGCTTGCCGCATCCGCTTCGACTTCACCGAGGTCGGCGGTCGAGGTCAGAACCCTGATATCAAGCCCGGAACTCACCGCGGCCCCGAAGATGCCGCTGATCGACGGGCCAGTGGCGTAGCTGGATGTCTCCGGGGATTCCCCTCGGGTCTCGGGGGCAAGCAGCATCTGTTCGGCGACCGCATCGAGCACTCCCGACAAGACTAGCGGGTGAACCGTTGTCGATGGCGCAACATTCATGAGCGGCAACGATGTCCGGTGCCGGTAGACAAGATCGGCGGTCAGGCTTGCTTTGGCGCCGTCGCTTTCAGCCGAAGGCGGTGCCGCGTGAAAGACTGTGATGTTCGGTGCCGAAGGATACGACCAGTAACCAATCGCCGCTTCTTCACGCACCCCGAGAATGTCCCGAAATCCCGCCAGGGCCGGACCCAGCGTGCCAAGTGCGCCGAATATGTCATCTGCCCTGAATCGGGCGAAGGCATAGGCAGGCGCAATACGGGCGACATCGGTGTGGATGACCGTAAGACTGTTGAACTGCTCCAGCGTGTCATCACCGAGTCCGGTCGGGACGGTCCGAATCGGTGCGATGTTTTCGGCAACGATGATGCCGCTGGCGCGGTCCTCGGCCGGAACGCGGTCGATCAGGGCGCGTTCGATGGTGACCGGCGATTCGTCCGGGGAGGTGATCTCCACGACCAGCCAGACCGCGACCGTTTCGCCGTCTCCGGTCCCCGCCACAGGCGTGCCGCTTCCAAGGAGATCCTGCGTCGACGTGGCGTCGGTGGCGAAGATCAAGGGCTGGCGCGCGTCGGTGGTGACGCCATCGGCATAGATCGTCGGGTAGATGGTCGTCTGTCCCGTGAATCGCTCGTTGATCGCCAGGCCAAGACCGGCGATCTCGTTCGCCGAGGCCATGCTCAACGCAATGGGGACATCGATCACGCTGTGGCTCGACTTCACGAGCGACACGGCCTCGCGCCGGGAGATGGAGCCGGCGGCATAGTCTTCGGCGGCAATCGCGATCCTGATCCAGTGATGCCAGTCGTCCGGCAA
>JACCYX010000070.1 GCA_013696265.1 Chloroflexia bacterium | reverse complement strand
CAAGTCCTGACCGGCGGTACAGCCCGCAAGCAATCGTGGGAGCACGAGCGCACGATCCGGTGAAACTCCGGAGCCGACGGTAAAGTCCGGATGGGAGAAGGCGTACAGCGGCGTTCCACGCAAGTGGATCGCTGGTGCCGCTCCGCAATCTTCAGCCCGAGGGCCTCCGGCCCCGGGCTTTTCGTTGTCCGGGAGGTTTTCGGAGGCGCTTGGTGCGGATGGTGGAGTTGGGAAGGTGTCAGGGGTGACCGCCAGGTCGCGCCGGTCTGCCCGATCACCATTTGTCACGAGCCCTCAGCCTGGGCAAGCATGATTGTTTCCGTCGTCAGACGAATAGCGATCCTCGTCCTCACCATCCTTGCGGCATCGTCGGCGGTGTTCGTGTTGATCCATCTCTCGGGCGATCCGACCGATGGGTTCCTCGCGCCCGGCGCCTCGCCCGAGGTGCGGGAGGCGGCCCGCGAACGGCTTGGCCTGGATCAACCCATCATCCAGCAGTACGGAGAGTTCGTTGCCCGGACATTCACCGGCGATTTCGGCGATTCATGGCGAAACCGGCAACCGGCGCTGGCGGCGGTGCTCGATCGTTTGCCCGCGACCCTTCAACTGGCCGCGGTTGCCATTGCGATCTCGGTCACGCTTGGACTCACGCTGGGTGTGCTGTCGGCATGGATCGGCTTTGGCCCGTTGCGATGGGGCGTCCGGTTGTTCGCAATGCTCGGCCAGGCGTTCCCGGCCTTCTGGCTTGGCACGCTCGGCATCATGGTTTTCGCCGTCGAGCTTGGCTGGCTCTCTCCATCGGGGAACGATGGCTGGCGGGCGCTGATCCTCCCCGCGTTTACCCTCGCCGCATACCCCGGATCATTGATTGCTCGAATGACCCAAACGTCGCTCCTGGACGTGGCCTCCCGCCCCTATATCACGCACGCCCACGCTAAGGGGTTGCCGCCGTCAGCGGTCTGGCTGCGGCACAGCCTGCCCAACGCCCTGCTGCCGACACTGGCGATCATTGGCCTGCAAGCCGGGTTCCTGGTGGGCGGCACGATCGTCGTGGAATCGGTGTTCGCTTACCCCGGTCTCGGGCGGCTCGCCTTGCAAGCGACCACCGAGCGGGACCTGCCCGTGATCCAGGCGTTCGTGGTCGTCACGATCGTGCTCGTGTCCCTCGTGAACGTCGTTGTCGACCAGATTGCGACCGCGATTGACCCCACCCAGCGAGAGGCCCGACTGGCGGTGAATGGTGGCTGAACACTCGCTTCCCCGCCGGTCGCCGGTCGTTGGTGCTCCACCGCGCCAATCGTCCGTCGGCCAGCCCCGCCCGGCCCTGTTTTCGCGGATAGCCGGCGCGAACGCGATCTCCTTGCTTCCGCTTGGGCTCTTCCTGGCCCTGGCCCTGTTCGGGCCGATGTTCAGCTCGGACCCGAATGCCCAGGATCTCGCCAATCGCCTCCAACCGCCGGTCTTCTTCGACGGTCAGTGGAATCATCCGCTGGGCACGGACGGGCTGGGCCGGGACATCCTGACGCGCATCATGGTTGCCGCCCGGCTCTCGCTCCTGGTCGGCGCGATCGCGGCGTCGGTCTCGGCCATGATCGGCGTGTCGCTCGGGTTGCTGGCCGGTAGCCGGGGCGGGTGGCTGGACACGAGCGTCACGGCGGCGGTCGAGTTGGCGCTCTCTGTGCCAACGATCGTGATCGGCATCGTGCTCGTTTCGACCCTTGGCCAAAGCCTTACAAACCTGCTGGCGATTCTCGTGATCTCCGGCTGGATCGGCTATGCCCGCGTCGTGCGTCTCCAGGCGCGCAACCTGGTTCGTGCCGACTTCATTACCGGGGCCGTGGCGATCGGCGCTTCCCGCGCCCGGATCGCGCGCGTCCATCTGCTGCCGAACGTGATGCCCCAGGTGATCGTGCTCTTCTGCCAACAGGTCGCGGCCGTCATGCTGTGGGAAGCGTCTCTCACCTATTTGGGGATCGGCCTGCCGATCGAGCGAATCTCCCTCGGCGGGATGATCCGAGAAGGGCAACAACACGTCTTCGACGGCTGGTGGATCGCGTTCATGCCGGGCCTGGCGATTGCGCTGGCGGTCATCGGGTTCAACCTGCTCGCCGACTGGTTGCAGTCGGAGCGGGACCCGGCGCAGAGTGCGAATCGCGGCAGGAGACATGTTCGAACGACTGACCCGACATCGGGCCTTCAATGACGACAGGGTTGAGCGTCGTCAAATTCCTATGTTTCGCGCGTACAGAGGGAAACCATGAGTTTCGATAGAGGAAGCGTTTCACGGAGGTCGTTGATCCAGGCAGCCACGTTGGCTACCGGCTGGATCAGCCTGGATCGTTTGGCGGGATTGGCCCAGGGCACCACGCCGCTGCCGGATGAATTGGTGATCGACCTGGCCGGCGGACCGGACAATTTGGATCCGGCGCTGGCGAGATCGGTGCGCGACTGGTCGATCGTGCATTCGATCTACGATTCGATCCTGGACCTGGGCGTCGATGGCTCGCTCCTGCCGCTTGCCGCTGAGCGGTTCGAGATCATCGACGACCTGACGTTCGAGGTTGCCCTGCGTCCCGGTCTCAAGTTCCACGACGGGACACCGATTCTGGCTGATGGGATCGCACGGTCGATCGCGCACGTCCAGCAATCGGAGGGACCGGCTGCCCGGAACTTTCAGGTGATTGAGCGCGTCGAGGTGATCGACGACCTGACTGCCCGGATCGTGACATCCCAGCCGGCACCGTGGCTGCCGTCGCAGCTCGCGGTCTGGATGGTCCTCTTTCACGAGGCAACCACACCTGACTCCTTCGAAACTGCCCCGGTTGGCTCCGGCCCGTTCCGCTTCGTGTCGCGGGAAGCTGGTGACCACATCCTGCTCGAACGCAATCCCGATTACTTCTCGCCGAGTGCCAAAGGGCAGCCGTTGGCGGAGCGCGTACGATTCCGCTTCGTGCCCGAGTCCGCCACCCGCGTCGCCGACCTCGCGGCCGGCATGGCGCACCTCATCGACAGCGTGCCGCAGGACCAGGCTCAGGCCGTGGTCGATGGCGGGGGAGAGATCGTGGAGGCGCCAGTGCTTGGGATCTCGTTCCTGCGAGTCGTCAACGATGTCGCGCCATTTGACAACCCGCTGGTGCGGCAGGCGCTCAACCATGCGATCGATGCGGAAACGATCGGCACGGCACTTGTCTCGACCGAGGTTCGGCGGCTGGCATCGCTGTACCCGGACGAGCGGGCGATCGGCTTCGATTCAGAACTCCAGCCGTTCACGTTCGATCCCGACCGGGCCCGCGAGTTGCTTGCCGAAGCCGGCCTGCAGGAGGGTTTTGAAACCCGGTTGCAGTACACCGGGGGTGGCGTCGATGCCGTGATGCAGGCGATCGCCGCCAACCTCGTCGATGTGGGGATCACGGTGTCGATCGAGACCACCGAACTGGCGACGTTCAACGGCTCGTGGCAAGACCCGAATTCCGCGCCCCTGCGCTACGTCACCTGGCGACCTGTGTATGACCCACATACGTTGCTGAGCCTGATGTTCGCGAGCACGGGCCCACTGAGCCGGTACGCGGACGAGCGGGCCGACGAGTTGATCGCGTCGGCGTCGGTCAAGGTCGATTCCGCCGATCGGGCCGAGGTTTACCGGGAGCTTGGGCGCCACTTCCAGGAATCGCCACCGGCCGTCTTCCTCTGGAACCTCACCGCCATCTACGGTGCAAAAGGATTCGGTGATGGCTGGCGGCCTCGTGGCGACGAATACGTGATACCGACGAGAACGGAGAACATCCAATGAACAAGTCATTGACTCCCCAACGCTTCGACAAGACCACCCGGCGAGAACTTTTGAGATTCGCTGGCGCCGGCGGCCTCACGGCAAGCCTCGGATTCGCCAGTGTCCGCACCATCGCGGCCCAGACGCCGGTAGACCTGCCGCTGCTTGAACAGATGGTCATCGACCTTGCAGGCGTTCCGGAATCGATCGACCCTGCGCTCGCCTATTCGCCGCGGGATTGGTCGGTCGTCCACTCCATCTACGACTCTCCGCTGGGGTACGCGGCGGACGGCACCATCGTACCGCTGGCGGCGGAGTCGTTTGCGGCAGTCGATGACCTGACCTACGAAATCGTCCTGCGGCCGGGCCTCCTCTTTCACGACGGTTCGCCAGTGACCTCCGCCGCGATTACTCGTTCTGTTGCATACATGATGGAATCTGGGTCGAGTGCGTCCGGTCTTTTCGCCGGAATCACCGGCGTCGAGGAAGTCGATCAGTTGACCGCCCGGATCGTGTCCAGCGAGCCGGCGCCGTGGCTGCCGGCGCAGATCGCGGTCTGGTTACTGCTGATTCCCGAGGGGTACTCGGCGGACCAGGCGGCAACCGCGCCGGTCGGGTCCGGCCCGTACCGGTTCGCGAGTCAGGAAAGCGGCGACTCGATCGCCCTGGCGCGAAATCCGGACTACACCTGGGGCAGTTCCAAGGGTCAACCGATGGCTGAAGAATTGGTGTTCCGGTTCGTCCCCGAAGTCGCGACCAGGATCGCCGATCTGGCCACCGGAGCGTCTCACTTGATTACCGAGATTCCCGCCAGTCAGCTCTCCGCCGTCAGCGACAGCGGGGCAATCGCGGTCGAGACAGCGGTTGTCGGGTCGGCGTTTATCCGGATCGCGGCGGACGTCGCGCCGTTCGATGATGCGCGGGTGCGGCAGGCGCTCAACCACGCGCTTGATGTCCAGGCGATCGCCGGGGCGCTGGTGTCGCCGGAGGCATCGCGCCTGGCGTCGCTCTTCCCGGACGACCGGTCGATGGCGTTCAATCCCGATCTGGAACCGTACGCCTTCGATCTGGCACGGGCGCGGCACCTTCTTGTCGAAGCGGGAGTTGAGGACGGGTTCGAGACGGAGCTGGAAATCACGCCGGCGGCCAGCGTCGATGTTGCTGAGGCGATTGCCGCCCAGCTTGCGGAGGTGGGTATCACGGTCGCGATTCGCGTCACCGAGTACACCGATTTCAACGCAACCTGGAACGAATCCTCGGCGCCAGCCCTCCGGATGGCGACCTGGAGTCCGCTCTACGATCCGCACACCCTGTTGAGCCTGGTCTTCGCGAGCGAGGGCTTCCTTTCGCGGTATGTCAACCCCGACGTGGATACCCTGATCGAGAGCGGCGCGAGTGAAGTCGATGCTGAAGTGCGCGCGTCGATCTACCGCGAACTCTCGGCACTCATGTACGAGGATGCGCCAGCGGTCTATTTGTGGAACCTGACGGCGGGCTACGGCATGGCCGAGGAGGTCTCCGCTTGGCGACCGCGTGGTGATGAATACGTCATCCCAACCGTGGTTGGGGAGGCGGATTGAGCGCGTCCGGCTCCGGGCGATCTACCGATCTCTTCGAGGTCATCCCGGCCAGGTCGTCGGTGCGGTCGTTCCGGACGGATCCGGTCGATCGCGACCGGGTGGTGCGGGCGGTCGAGGCGGCCGGCTGGGCGCCGTCGCCGCACGGGACGCAGCCGTGGCGGTTCGTCCTGATCGAGCGTGAGGACGATCGCCGATCGCTGGCCGATCAGATGGGTGAGTCGTGGCGCGAGCAGCTGCGGCTCGACGAGTTGCCGGCCGAAGTCATCGAGCACCGCGTGGCACGGAGCAAGGATCGCCTCGAACGTGCCCCGATCATCGTCATCCTTTGCCTCTACCTGGGCGACGCGCATCACTACCCCGATGCGGATCGGCAGCGGGCGGAAACGACGATGGCCATCCAAAGCCTGGGCGCGGCGGCGCAGAATTTCCTGCTGGCGCTGCACGCCCAGGGGCTCGACTCCGGCTGGATGTGCGCGCCGCTCTTCTGCCCCGAATTGATCCGGGAACATCTCGAACTGGACGAGTCGCTGACGCCGCACGCCATGTTCCCGATTGGGCTCATGGACACCCCGCCGAAACGGCGACCGCGCCGCCCGGTCGAGGACCTGATCGTTCCTTTCAGGTCGTCGTAGGGCTGCCGAGCTTGTCTCGGCCCGCGCGACGACCGACCAGGATCAACTCGGCCTGACTTCGCAAACTCCATGCACCGTTCTGGAACCCGTTCGGCTAAAACACCAGCCAGGCCGCGACCAGCCCGAGCGCCAGCACGAAGAGCACGATGCTGGCAACGCCGAGGCCGATGATGTAGGCGAGGATGACGCCCAACAGGAGCAGGACGATCAGCGTCACCAGGTAGTTGCGCTGGAGGGCGCTCAGCGGGATGGCGTCGCTGCCGAGCACCCACGGATCGGGGGAGGGGCGAATCGTGTCCCCGGCCAGCACTTGCCTGGCCTGGCGGATGCGGGTTCGTTGGGATTCTTGTTCTTCGAATTCGGGATCGGACATGCGGGGACTCCTCGTGCGGGCGAACGCACCCAGTCAGGCAGGCGGGATCGGGTCGTGACGGTCATTACCAAGATGGGCGACATGGGTCCAGAGGTAGACGACGATGACTTTGACAATACCCGCGACGGAGAGCAGCAGGCCGGTCACCTGGAACGTGGCACCAAGATCGAAAACGAATGCTGATACCAGCGTAATCACTCCAAGGAGCGTGAGTCCATAGGACGTTAGGCCGAGAGGGCGCATCGACATGACTCCATGAGTAGACCTTAAGGGTGACTCTGTGAATGATGGCCCGCCTCGCCGGGTGACGCTTCAGCGGTGACCAATATCCGGTCCGACGAGTCGTCGAGCGGATCCAGTTCGTATCCACCGTACATGCGAACGTCGGAGAAACCGGCGGCGCTGAGCATCAGCGACAGTTCATTGGGATGCACGAACCTGAGTTCGAACTGGGAGCGATACCGGCGGAGTTCGCCTGCAACTCCGACCTGGTCGTACCAGACGGTGGTGTCGATGATCTGGTCTACCGCGTGGACTGTGCGGAAAACCCATTTGTCGAGCATCGATCCGTCGTCCAATTCGGCTGACCACTCCAGGGCAGGCGCCGACGCCAAGCTGACCAGGTAGTCCGGCGTCGGGTTGACGGTATCGATCAGGATCTGCCCACCCGCCGCGAGCGATCGCCGGGCATTTGCCAGCGCCGCGAGTTGGAGTTCCGGCGACGGAAGGTGCATCAGGGAATTGAGCGTGAACATAACCAGGCCGAACGGGCCGCCCGGTACTTGGGTCGCGTCTGCCATGTCGCCTTCAACGAGGTGGGCCCGTCCCGTGGGAGCCGCCTTCGCCAGGCGGGTCCGCGCCCGATCCAGCATCGTCGTCGAGGTGTCGAAACCGACGACCGTGTATCCAGCTTCGGCCAGCGGCGCCAGGATGCGGCCGGACCCGCAACCCATTTCCAGGATTGGACCTTCGGCGACCCCGGCGAAGTTCAGGATAAGGTCGATGTCCTCCTGGAACGGGTCGTGTTCCAGATCGTACAGACCGGCGATGGCGTGGTAGGGATCGACCGGATTGGCCCCGCGACTATCCATCCCGTGAGTCTAGACTATCGTCGCGTTCCAGTCGTCATCGGCGCGGGCCGGGCAGGCGTTGTATAGTGCGGGGATGGCCAAGAAAAGTGCGCAGGCCGGCAACGCAACTCCTCCGGGCGACCGGGTGATCACGCAGAACCGGCGTGCTTTCCATGACTATTTCATCGACGAAACGATCGAGGCCGGGCTGGTCCTGACCGGGTCGGAGATCAAGTCCATTCGCGATGGCAAAATCACCATCGGCGAGGCGTACGTGCGCGTCGACAACGGTGAACTCTGGCTGATTGGGGCGAACATTACCCCATATTCACACGGAGCCTACGCGAATCACGATCCTGCCCGCCCACGCAAGTTACTGGTCCACAAGAAACAGGTGGAGAATCTGCGCGAGGCGACCGAGAAGAAGGGCATGACCCTGGTGCCGGTGCGAGTGCGGATCAGGAATGGGCGAGCCAAGATCGATGTCGGCACGGCCCGGGGCAAGAACCTCTACGACAAGCGACAGACGATGGCCGAGCGGGATGCCAAAAGGTCGATGCAAATCGCCGTCAAGGAACGTTCGCAGTGGTGATCCACCGGCTCGGATCCATGCTATAATTCAGTAACGTCCGAACGATGTTCGGGCGAATGTTCTGGGGATGTCCGGTTTCGACAGGGTCGGACGCCAGGCCATTGCACGTCGAGGTGCCCGAGGCCTCGTAAAAACGGGCAAACCTGTAGCTGCGAAACAACCGCAACTCG
>JACCYX010000061.1 GCA_013696265.1 Chloroflexia bacterium | reverse complement strand
GGCCAACGAGGGAGCCGACATCACCTACTGCTCGATCACCAGCGGCGACAAGGGGAGCGACGACCCGGAGATGACCGGGGAACGGCTGGCCGCGATGCGGGAGATCGAGCAACAGGCCGCCTGCGATATCCTCGGCGTCAAGGAACTGAAATTCCTGCGCTACAAGGACGCGACGCTGGTCGCCGACATGGCGCTACGGCTCGCCCTGACCCGGGTGATGCGCCAGGTTCGTCCGGATGTCGTGATGACCATGGACCCGAGCATGCGCTACGTGGGGCGGGAGTACATCAATCACCCTGACCATGTGGCGGTGGGCGAAGCCTCATTGGCGGCGGTCTTTCCTTCGGTCCGGGACCGCATGACCTTCCCCGAACTGCTCGCCGAAGGGCTGGAGCCGCACAAGGTGCCCGAGGTGTACCTCTACGCCACGGCGGCGCCCGACATCTGGGTCGATGTCACGGATACAATTGAGGTCAAGCTGCTCGCGCTCAAGGCCCATGCCAGCCAGGTCCGCGATTGGGACCCGAGCGACATGATTCGCGAGTGGGCACGCGAGAGCGCCGCCGCCAACCCGAACAAGGACGAGACGACGGGCGAGTACGCCGAAAGCTTTAAGTATTTCAAGCTCGGCTGACGGCGTCGGCCACACCTTTTCTTGTACGGCTGCGGAGCTTGCTCCGCCCGCGCTAGAGGGTCCATCGCACAGGGGTACACCACATGATGCAACGCACCGTCGGCATGTACATCGCCAACCGGATCAAGGACGAAATCCTCAAGCCGCCAACCCAGGCCGAAGAGGAAGCCTATGAAGAGGAAGGCGTCGAATACGAAGACCCCCTCGACGGCGAGGTGATCACCAACGAGGACGGCGCGGTGCTGGGTGTCGCCCAGCGCCTACCCAACGTCGCCCTCTACGTTGTCGGATCTCGGGGCGCCAACGCCAACACCGAACTCGAACGGGCGATGAACGATCCCGATGCCGAGGTCATCGTCCACCGCGAGGGCCGCCGGGTCACTGCCCTGGTCTACGTGCCCTCGGCCACCGCCCAGGTGCCATCGAGCGGCACCGCCGGATTCCGCGCCGACGAGGTGTAGGGAGCGTGCGACATCTCCGTCCATCCAGCGAGGCGGAGATGATCGCCGAATTCCTGTGCCAGGAATACGCCCACCACGAGCGGTACGGTGTGCGGTTGGACGAGTGCCTTCGCCTGGAAAGCGTTCCTGGCCGGCGCATCACCCACCCTGACCTGGACGACCCCGCCGCCAATGCCGACCGGCGGCGTGTCTTCGCCCGGTATCGCGGCTACGGGGCGGGCGGGTATTCGTACCTGACTGATTTTCCGGCAACCGGTGTCGCCTGGAACTGGGTGGCCCTCACGCCCGCGGAACTGCTCCAATCGAAATACATCGGGTATCCGGGCTCGACCTGGATGGAGTTGTCCGGCGGTACCCGTGACCCAACCGTTGCCGCCAGGCGGATCGGAGCTGGATACAAAGCCTCCGATCCCAGCACGCGCCTCTTTATCGACCTCGCCGCGAAACTTCGCGCCGGCCTGACCGTGCCGCCGGTGATGCTCGTCAGCGCCGACGATGGCGAGACGCGCGTCATCCTCGAAGGGCACACCCGGATCACCGCCTACGCCCTGGCGCCGGAGGCAATCCCGCGCGAGGTTGCGGTGATCCTTGGCGTTTCTCCGGACATCGCCAATTGGGACGAGTATTAGAGCGCATTGGACAGGACTGTCCGGATCCAGATTCATGTACGGTTGCGGAGCTTGCCCCGCCCGTGCCGGGTAACACCGATTGACTCTTCTGCAAACCGCTCCAGGAATCAACACTCGCCAAGTCCCGCGGCACATTGACCGCCGCCAGGTGGCCCACACGCGACCGTTTCCGGCTACGATGCCGCCATGAGTCAGGAGACTGCCGTCCGGTAGGACTGCGGACCTTGTGTCCGCCCTGGTGCGGAATGCGAACGACGAGGATGGAGGAAGCACGCGATGGGTGAGGCAACGATGCGGGTTGGGCTCGGGCAGTTCAACCAAATGACCGACGAAATCCTGCGCTTCGCGGCCCAACTGGGCGTGACCACGATCCAGATGAACTCCCCCCGGATTCCGGGCCGGGAGCGCTGGGAGGTCGAGGATGTGCGGGCACTGGTCACGAAGGCCCGCGAATTCGGGCTGACGCTGGAGGCGATCGAGAACACGCCGCCGCAGTTCTTCCTCAAGGCGATGCTGGGCTTCGAGGGCGCCGACGCGCAGATCGAAAACTACAAGGCCACGATCCGCGCCGTGGGCGAGGCGGGCGTGCCGATCCTTGGCTACAACTTCATGCCCAACTCGGTCTGGCGCACGTCCCGCACCACGCCGGGCCGGGGCGGGGTCGAGGTCACCTCGTTCGACATGGCGCTCGTCGAGGCATCGCCAACGGATGGCCGGGAATTCACCCCGGTCAAGTCCGATTGGGCGCCCGGCATCTGGACCACGGACAATCCCGACGAGTTCGTTCACGCTGACCAGATGTGGAAGAACTACGAGCGCTTCATGCACGAGGTGCTGCCGGTCGCGAAGGAAGCCGGCGTCAAGCTGGCCCTGCACCCGGACGATCCGCCGATCCCGATGCTTGGCGGCGTGGCCCGGCTCTTCTCGGAGCCGGCCGGATTCAAGCGGGCCGAGGAGATCGCGATCGCGACCGGCGCGGGCGAGGCGTGGGGACTCGACCTCTGCCTCGGCTGCTGCTCGGAGATGCCCGGCGGCAAGGCCAACGTGGTCGAGATGATCGAGCACTTCGGGCCGG
>JACCYX010000540.1 GCA_013696265.1 Chloroflexia bacterium | reverse complement strand
TCGGCGGCGATCTTGATCGTGCGGAGGTGAACGAACGACAGCGTGGCCTGGAAGTAAATGTCCCTCACGTATGGCTTGACGGCGCGGACCGCGGTGGTCCGGTACAACGGGATGATCGGCGCCTCCTCGACGAGGATCCGTTCGGCCTCCTGGTACTGGGCGTTCCGCTCGGTCTCGTCGATGTTCGGAAGGGCGGCGGCGGCGAGTTCATCGTACTCGGCGTTCAGCCAGTGGTTGACGTAGTGGTCGGCCTGGCTCGTGAAGTTCTGGTTGTGCCAGTTCGACGGATCGACGAAATCCGAGCCCCACGAGCCGGTGTACACGCCGTAGGCCTGGGTTTCGCGCGCCGATCGCCAGTCGGGATAGGTGGCCTCCTCGATCGGGGCCAGGGTAACCGTAATGCCAAGCACATCCTGCCAGGTAGCCTGCAGGTACTCGGCCACCGTCTGCACCCGCGCCGGGCTGTTCTGGAAGGTGATTTCGAGCGACACCGACGCCGGGTCGATCCCCGCTTCCGCCAGGAGTTGGACAGCCTCCTCGGCGCTTTCGGTCAGCGGCGACTCGTCGTTGAGGTTGCCCGGAATGTCCGGCGACACAATCGTGTAGGCGGGGAGGTACTGCCCACGCAGCACCACGTTGGCGAGATCGTCGCGGTTGACCGCCTTGGAGAGGGCCTGCCGGAAAGGAATCTGGCTGCCTGGCTCTTCCCTGGTGTCGACGACGATGAAGTTGCAGTTGGAAAGGGCGAACTGGATCGTCTGTTCGCTGAGGGCTGGGTCCGCCAGCACGCGATCGAGATCGGGTCCTTCGGGCGCCGCGTAGTCCAGCTCGTCGTTTTCGAACGCGATGTAGGCCTGGGTCGTCGTGTCCGCGAAAATCGTGTACTCGGCGCGGGTGATCGTCACCGGATCGCCAGCGTAGTTCGGGTTCTGGATGAGGACGATCGACTGATCGTGGCTCCACGACTCCATGATGTAGGGACCGTTCGAGACGGCGGGCTCACCGGTATCGGTCCACCCGTCACCAAACTCTTCGATGATGTGCCGGGGCACCGGATAGTAGGTCCAGGTCGCGGCGACCCGGGGGAAGAAGGTGAGGGGACCGGTCAACGTCACCCGCAGCGTGCGGTCATCGACCGCCTCGACTCCGAGATCCTCCAGTGGAACGTCGCCAGCCACGATCGCTTCGGCGTTCTGGACGTAGAAGAGGGCGGGTACGTAGGCGGAAATCGTGTTCGGATCCAGAACCCGGCGCCAACTGTAGACGAAATCGTTGGCCGTGAGCGGCGTGCCGTCGGACCAGGCGGCATCCTCGCGAAGGTGGAATGTGAACTCGGTGCCATCCTCGTTCGGTTCCCAACTTTCGGCCACGCGGGGAACGACTTCGCCCGTGGCCTGGTCGATGCCGGTCAGCCCTTCGTAAATGTTGAAGAAAATGGCAAGCTCGTCGAATCCGGTGCTGACGCCGGGATCCATCGTGGTTGGCTCGCCGGTCGGGATGCGGATGACCTGCTCGTCCGCCAGCGGTCCGTCGTACATGGCCACGGGGGAGGCTTCGGGCGTGGCCTGCGCGAGCGGGCCGGCGCCATGGCCCGCGGCGAGCGCGGCGCCGGTGGTCGCGGCGACACCCTGGAGTAATAGCCGTCGATTGAGCGGCGCGCCCATCAGTCGCAGGCTTCGTTCCGTTAGGGCAAGTGTTTCGGGATTGAACGGCATGGATACCTTCTTCCACAGGATTCCCGTGGCGGGAACCTGAATGGCGCAATTCTCCAGGCGGGGAACGCGCCGGACATGATGACAACGCAGGACCCGTGATGCCCGGCGTTGGCCATGACGGGCAAGGCCGGGAACGACACGCGGCCAGGAAACGCGGGCGATCCGCGCCTCTCAACCGGCTGCGTGTTGGATGGCGTCGTCGCCATGTGGGTTGAGGTACCAAGGAAGATAGCGCCCACCCGTGCGATCGTCAACGGGCAGCGCCCAGCGAAGGTCGGCCAGGTTGCGCGATTTGCACCAGCCTGGACGCCAGGCTTTGGGATCGGACGAACGCCGCCGGATGGCAATTTCACCATCCGGCGG
>JACCYX010000362.1 GCA_013696265.1 Chloroflexia bacterium | reverse complement strand
GCGCTCCGTCGTCGTCGTTTTACCGGCGTCGATGTGGGCGATGATCCCGATGTTCCGGGTGTAGCGCAGCGCGACCAGTGGATCTTTAAGGTTGGGTTGGGTCGCTGTTGCAGCACTCATGGAGTTGCATTTCCTCGAATCGCCGGGGCGGCGTCGCCCCGGCCATGTTCAGCAGTCTAGAAACGGAAGTGCGAGAACGCGCGATTGGCTTCGGCCATGCGGTGGGTGTCTTCCCGCCGCTTGATCGTGGCCCCGGTGCCGTTGTAGGCATCGAGCAACTCGTTGGCGAGCCGCTCCGCCATCGTCTTGCCGGGCCGGTTGCGCGCCGACGTCAGCAACCAGCGGATCGCCAGGGACTGGCGGCGCTGGCCTTCGATCTGGACAGGCACCTGGTAGGTTGCGCCGCCGACGCGGCGAGGCTTGACCTCGAGCATCGGCGTGGCGTTGGTGACGGCCCGTTCGAAGACCTCGAGCGGGTCTTGTCCCGTGCGGTCCTGGATGTTCTGCAGGGCGCTGTACATGATGCGCTCGGCCAAACCCTTCTTGCCCCGCTGCATGATCTTGTTGATGAAGCGGGTCACGAGCTCGCTGTGATAGCGGGCATCGGGGGCCGGATCGCGGCGCTGGATCTTCGATCTTCTCGGCATTCGGTTCTACTGCCTCCGTATCTGATCGCTTCTGGAGATCCGGATTGACGCATTCGCGCCCTTCGAATCGTTGACGGGATCAGTGCCTCCGGGTTCGATCGCGGCGACGCGGTCATAGCGGAGCTAAATGTAGGTATCGATCGCGTGTCACCGGTTGAACCGCGACATGTCCGTGTGTTTCAGGCGGAGCGCCGGGGCACTCCAGGTTCGTGTTCGCCAGAAACGCAATGACTGGGATTGCGGGCACACGAAAAAGCGGTCGACGGCCCAGAGGGTCGTGCCGCTTCTCGTATCCTGCTCTCTCAGTTCCGCTGAGCGGGAACACCGGATGGCGAAGCGCGAACGCTACCCCTTCCGCGGTGCCTTGGTTCCGTACTTGGACCGCGCCTGCTTGCGGTTTTCTACGCCGCGAGCATCGAGAGCGCCACGGATGATGTGATAGCGAACGCCGGGGAGATCTTTCACCCGTCCGCCGCGAATCAGAACCATCGAGTGCTCTTGCAGATTGTGCCCTTCGCCTGGGATGTAGGCCGTCACTTCGACGCCACTGGTCAGGCGAACACGAGCAATCTTGCGCAGTGCCGAGTTGGGCTTCTTGGGCGTCATGGTCTTGACCTGGGTGCAAACCCCTCGCTTCTGCGGCGCATAGGTGCCGCTGCGAAGGCGACCGGCGTACCGGCCCGCCGCGCTGTTCGTAAAACGAAGCGCTGGCGACTTGGTCTTTTTCTTGACGCTTTTTCGGCCCTTGCGAACCAACTGATTGATGGTCGGCACGAAAAGCTCCTCACCGGTCAGACGGCGTATACCGTGCTCTGTGCGGCATGGACCCTGTTGCCCACACCGGGTTCCCGATTCTGGGACACAGCTGCGGCGCCTCCTGAACCGTGTCGGTTGAATTGAGATGACTTCAGGAAAAACGGTTTGAAGTCACAACCGCACGTGAGGCCGCATTTAGCGGCCACAAGGGACAAGTCTACGCGGCTTAGGCACGAGCGTCAAGGCAAAATGGTGGCGCAAACCGCGTGAAGAGGCAGCATGCTACACCGGTCGAACCATGGCTGACAGTTGGCCGAGGCGGCGCAGGCCCGCCGCGCGATAGACCTCGACCGCACCAGCGTTCAACTCGGGGGTCACAACGCACACGCCACTGGCGCCGGCCCGGGCCAGTGCGGCGCAGGCGGCCCGGATGACGCGCCGACCGTGGCCCAGCCGCCGGTGATCGGGATGCGTGCCCATGGGCTCGATCATGCCACATTTACCCTCGCCGGGTAGCCAGACGGTGATCGCCGCCACCGCTTCTCCCGCCTCGTCCCGCGCCAGCAGGTCAAATTCAGGACGGAACGACGGTCCCGCGGCCATCGCGTGCCACTTTTCAACCG
>JACCYX010000485.1 GCA_013696265.1 Chloroflexia bacterium | reverse complement strand
GATGGGTGGCGCACGATTTCGAACCGGCCCGGCAGGAACGCCGAGCCAATCCCCTGGCGAACCGATTCGTCGATCGTCTCATCTGGCAGGAGGTTGAACTTCCGCAATTCGTGAACGGCGGCGATCGCCAGCCCGGCGTTTTCGACATGATGCGGCCCGATCAGCGATGAGACAAGGCCGCCATGCCGCCAGCCCGCGCCGGAAACCGAGAACGACCTGTCCGAGCCGGTCACAGTCCAGTCTCGGTTGGCGAAGGACAGCGGCGCGCTGGCATCTTGCGCTTTCGCTTCGATCACCTCGCGGGCGTCAACCGGCTGTTCCGCCGAGACGACTGGCCGGCCCGGCTTGATGATGCCCGCCTTGTTGGACGCGATCTCCCTCATGGTCGTGCCCAGGATCGCCGTGTGCTCGTAGTCGAGGGTGGTGATAACGGAGGCGGCGGGCTCGATGACGTTGGTGGCGTCGAGCGTGCCGCCCATGCCGACCTCGATCACCACGATGTCGCAAATTGATCGCGAAAACCAGAGCAGGGCCATCGCGGTCGATATCTCCCAGGCCGTGAGCTGGCCGATTGCGGCATCCGCTCGTTCCGCCTCGACGGCAGACGACATAACGTCAGCGACCAGCTTCGTGAAATCCGCTTCGCCAATGAGGACGTTGTCGACGACGAATCGTTCCCGGTACGAGTGGAGATGAGGGGAGAGGAAGCGCCCGCTCCGCTGGCCGGTGGCGCGCAGGATGCTGTCGATGAAGCTGGCGGTCGAGCCTTTGCCCTTGCTGCCAGCGACGTGAACGATCGGGTAGTCGCGCTCCGGATTGCCGAGCAGGTCCAGCACGCGGGCGGTGCGGACCAGCCCAAGCCGGGCGGCGTCATCTCCGGCGAAGGGATTGCTGATGAAGCCTCGATCGTAGCCGGAACGCTCCCAGATCGCGGCCAGCGCTTCGTCGAAGGTCGTGATCTGGGTCATGAAATGGATTCCTGTGGCAAGAGGGCGCCGCACCGGCGCTCGACGCCACCCGACGATGCGTGCACCACCTGGTGTCGATGATCGAGTCGCGGATCGCGTTCCGGAAAGTCGTCCCGGAAGTGCGCGCCCCGGCTTTCCTCCCTCGCCAGCGCTGAACGGGTGACCTCGTGCGCGAGGAGCAGGAGGTTGCGAACTTCTATCGCCGCGATGGCGTCCATAGTTCTTGCCCGCTCGCCGATCGCGTCCAGGTCCGCGAGTGCTGCCCGCATTCCGGTCTCGTTGCGGACCACGGCCACATGCACGCTCAACACTTGCTGGATTCTGGCTCGAATCGCCCTCATGGCTTCGATGCTCGTGCCGGTATCACCGCGTTCCAGGGAATCGGATAACGGCGCACCAGCCGGTCGCCGCGGGTCAGTCGCGGCGATCCAGTCGGCTGCGCGGAGCCCGAACACCAGTCCTTCGAGCAGCGAGTTGCTGGCGAGGCGGTTCGCCCCGTGGACGCCGGTGCACGAAACCTCGCCGATGGCGAGCAAACCGTCCATCGAGGTTCGTCCCTGGGAGTCGGCGACGATGCCGCCCATGAAGTAGTGGGCGGCGGGAGCCACCGGAATCAGGTTCGTGGTCAAGGACAACCCATAGGTCGCCAGGCGCCCGCCGATTGTCGGGAAGCGGCGGCGCACCATATCGGGGTCGAGGTGTCGAAGATCGAGGAAGACCGGGCGCCCGCCGTCCTCGGCAACCTGCCGCTGGATGGCGCGGGCGACGATGTCCCGCGGGGCGAGTTCGGCCAGCTCGTGGATGTTGGGCATGAAGCGCACTCCGTCCGCCGAGCGGAGATAGGCACCCTCGCCACGGATCGCCTCGGTGATCA
Organism: Chloroflexia bacterium; assembly: GCA_013696265.1. Taxonomy (GTDB): domain Bacteria; phylum Chloroflexota; class Chloroflexia; order Thermomicrobiales; family UBA6265; genus JACCYX01. Next base: position 4,459 of record JACCYX010000485.1, on the reverse strand, counting down.
GGAATGGATCCAGGCCGTCACCCGCGAGGACCGTGGGGTGGAACTGCGTGAACTCGAGGTCGGCCATCGCGACTCCCGCCCGCAGCGCCATCGCGATGCCATCGCCGGTCGCGCCGGGCGGGTTCGACGTCACCGCCCAGAGTTGGCCCGCCCCGCCGTTGGCGAGCACGGTGGTCGCGGCGGCCAGGTAGACGCGCTCCGCCGATGCCTCGCCAACAACGATCGCTCCCGCACACGATCCATCCGGGCTGACGACGAGATCGAGCGCCGTGGTGTGATCCAGAATCGTGACCGTCGGCCGCACCCTAAGCTGGGCGACCAGCGAACGCTCGATTTCGGCGCCGGTCGCGTCGCCCCCGGCGTGGACGACTCGGTTGCGGCTGTGGGCGGCTTCTCTGCCCAACGCGAGCACGTTGTCCTCGACATCGAATCGGGTGCCGTGTTCGATCAGCCACCGTACCGCCGCGGGCCCACCATCGACAAGTTCCCGCACCGCGTCTTCGTTGCACAGGTCGGCGCCGGCGGCGATGGTGTCCGCGAAATGCAATCCGGGATCATCGTCGGCGCCGACCGCGGCGGCGAGCCCGCCCTGGGCGTACCAGGTGTTGCTCTCGCCGAGCGAGCCTTTGGTAACTACCACGACCCGGAGGTGTTCCGGGAGGCGCAAGACGAACGACAGGCCCGCGATCCCGGCGCCGATGACCAGCACGTCGGTCGTTTCCGCCCGATGCCAGGAGCGAATGGGTTCGAGGAGCGCCTCGTGGGCTGAGGCAATTGAGTTCATGTATCTGACGCCTGATTTATAACAGCCGGAATAGAAGTTGGCAAACTCATTGTCATGCGCCTCGCGAATCTTGTAGGGGAGGGTTAGCGGGCCGTGAATGACACCTTGGCCGCCCCGTTCTTGACCGCGTATGCCCTCCCGCAAGGCGCCACGACCGCGATCATTCCCAGGCGGCGACCGGCAACGTGGTTCGTCGCCTCGCACCCGCCACCGAAACCAGGCGGGAGGGCATACGCGAGCCGCGTGTCGCCGCGTCGGACGGTTTCATGGCTCGCTAGCCCTCCCCTACACACTCGGCTGCAATTCCGAACTGCCTCAGCGTCCGTCTCGCATTACATCCGAAGGTCCAGCAAGCCGCGGTCGGTGACTCTCGCCTCGGGGATGACGGACAGGGCCAGGAACGCGAGTTGCCCGAATGGACTCGGCAGCGTGCTGCCCAGCCCCCTCGCCGCCGCTTCGATCGAAGCGTAGCCCGCCGAAACTTCCCCGAGCGGCGCGTCCGACACCAGCCCCGCGATCGGGAGCGCCAGGTGGGCGACCACGTCCAGATTGGCAACGACCGCCAGGCCGCCCTGCGATTCGGCAACCGTCGCGATCGCCGCCAGGATGTCGGCGTCGTTCGTGCCCACCGCGATGATGTTGTGCGCATCGTGTGCGATCGTGCTGGCGAGCGCGCCACGCTTTAACCCGAAGCCTCGAACCAGTCCGACGCCAACCCGGCCGCTGGCCTGGTGACGCTCGACGCAGACCAGCTTCAACAGGTCGGATTCGACCGAACTTACTGCCTGGTCGTTCTCGATGGCGGGCTCGACCTCGATCAACCGGGTCACGATCTGGCCTGGTATGAGTTCCACCGCCTGGCGCGCCGCGTCCGGCGCCAACTCCAGGTGGGAGAGCTGGATCGGAGCCACGTTGACGGTCTGGCGCAGGAAATCCGGGACCGCCATCGTCGGCGGATCGGCGACGAGTTCGCCTCCGCTGGCCACGAGCTTGCCTTTGTGCAGCGTGTGTTCGACCGTGACGGATTGGAGGTCGGCAAGTACGGCCAGGTTGGCCCGGTAGCCGGGGGCGACCGCCCCAATCCCGTCCAGTCGCCAATGCTGGGCCGGATTCCAGGTGGCCATCCGGATCGCCCGGACGGGATCGAGTCCGGCCTTGATCGCCGTGCGCAGAATGTCGTCGACGTGCCCGTGGGCGGTGAGATCGTGACAATCCCGGTCGTCCGAGCAGAAGCTGATTCGCGGCCACGTTTCGTCGTTGACGAGCGGCAGAAGGTCAATCAGATTCTTTTCCGACGATCCCTGCCGCATCATGATGAACAGCCCCGCGCGCAACTTGTCCCGCGCCTCGTCCAGCGCGAACGATTCGTGATCGGAACTCATTCCAGCGGCGGCGTAGGCCTGGAGCTTCGGCCCCCGCAGGGCCGGGGCGTGCCCGTCGCGAAAACGCCCGTTCGACGCCCAGATCTTCGCGCCGATCTCAGGATCGGCCCCGAGCACGCCGGGAAAGTTCATCATCTCGCCCAGCGCCACGGCTTCGGGCCAGGCCAGCATCGCCTCGATCTCGGCCAGTTCGAAGGTCGCGCCCGGGCTTTCGTGTGGGCTCGCCGGAACGCACGAGGGAACGGTGAACCGGAGGTCGAGCGGCAAGCCGACGGTCGCGGCGCGCAATGCCTCGACGCCGGAGTGGCCGGCCACGTTGGCGATCTCATGCGGGTCGGTGATGATCGCGCCCGTTCCGTGCGGAACCACGGCGCGCGCCAGTTCTGTTGGCCAGAGCAGCGTGCTTTCGAGATGCAGGTGGGGATCGATGAACGACGGGGTAACGATCAGGCCCGAGACGTCGATGATCTCGCGTGCCTCAGGATAGTCACCTACCCCGGCGATGATCCCCGCGTCGATCGCGACATCGGCCTCGATCAACTCGCCGGTGAAGACACTGAGTACTCGCCCGCCCCGGAGCACGGTGGCCGGCTCGTACAGCCTTTGGGCGATCGCGATCCGGCGTCGCCATTGCCAGAGCCACTTGAAGTACTGGGCTTGAGCGTTCGTGTAGGCGGGTGCATCGTTCATCGTGGGGCGGATGTCCTGTCTCGCGTCCGATTAGCCGAGTTGGGACTCGATCTTCGCAAGCACCGTCTCGAGTTCCGGCAGATGGATCCGCACGAATTCGCCTACATCACCCGTCCGGTTGAAGGGCAACTGGTAGGTTTCGGATACCGCCACACCCTCGTCCACCTCGTCCCAGGCCACATGCTGATGCGCGTCCAGAAAGCCGCGGGCGATGTTCGGCAGCATCAAGCGGGCGAGCCGGGCGCGCGACTTGCGCCGCCACTCGTTTTCCTCGTCGGCGTAGAGACCCGGTGATGAGGCCCACAATTCGACCTCGTAACCGTCGTCGCCGATCCGGACATTCGCGCGTCCGACCTCGTCGTCAACGGCGATGCTCCACCGGTTCTGTTCGTCGAGCATGCCGTAGGCGTAGAACCCAGCATCCGCCAGCGATTGGCGAATCGGATCGAGCGCGATCCGGTCCTGCTCGATCCGGGTGTTGGCGGCTTCTTCCGCGTCTTCGTGATGAAAAGGGAATCCGACAAATGACACGTTTGCGTTCTCCGGTGAGGTGCTTCAGTTCGCGGATCAAAGGACGACTTCCTCGACATCCGGCGGCGGCGTGTCGCCGCTGAACCGGGATGGCGAGAACGGATTCACATCCACTCGGCCATCGACGATGATGTCGGCCAGGAGCCGTGCTCCGGACGGGCTGCCCATGATGCCGTGACCGCTGTACCCGGTATGCAGGTAGAGTCCTTCCGTCGCCGCCGCTGGCCCGATCAGCGGCCGATGATCTGGAGTCATAGTGTACTGGCCCGCCGTGAGTTGGATATCCCCCAGATGCATGGTTCTGGCTATCTCCAGCCAAAACGGGGCCAGCCGCCCCACGCCGTTGGTGCCTCGCAGGATGAGGTCGGGAAATCCGGGATCGGGTTCGCCCGGCCAGACCGCCTCGACGTCACGTTCCGGTTGCGCCCACGCCAGCAGCGCCCCACCCTGGTGCGGTCGCCAGTGCGCCCCGGTGTTGGCGTCGATCGTCACCGGCCCGTCCTGGGGAATGTTCGGGTTGGGGCCGACGATCACCCGGTGCCGCCGCCACAACGCGATCGGCAGCGGCTCGGGCGAGAGCGACCGCGAGAATGGGCCGGCAGCCAGGATCACGGTGTCCGAGGCGATGAAGCCCCGGTTCGTCTCTAGGCCCTGAGCACGGTCGTTCGCGACCCGGATCCGCTCGACTGCCACGTCGAGATAGATGGGTACGTTGGCGGTAGCGGCCATCGCTTCGATGGCGCGGTGGCTCTCGATCCACCCGTCCCGCTGGCGGAAGGTGGCGATCCGGATCTCATCGCTGAGCCAGGGCCATCGGCGGCGTACTTCGTCTCCGTCGAGCAATTCCACATCGTCCAGATTCGCCCGGCGCTGTTGTTCGATCCGGTCGCTGAACGCGGACCGGTCGGCGGCTTTGGTGGAAGCGAAGAGGTAGCCCTGCTGGCGGAGGCCGATCGGCGAATGCGATTGATCGAGATCACATCGCTCGGCGAAACGCTCGTAGAAATCGAGGCTTTCGGCCATCATCGCGATGTTGTCGGGCTCGCCGAACTGGGCGCGAATGCAATGGGCG
>JACCYX010000471.1 GCA_013696265.1 Chloroflexia bacterium | reverse complement strand
CCTGAGCACGGCGCGCCAGGTGAATTGATGAACGCACCTATCGACACCCGGCCCGGCCGCATCCACTACGCCTGGATCATGGCCGCCGTCACTTTCGTCGTCCTGATCGGCGCCTCCGGGTTCCGCTCGGCGCCCGGCATCCTGATCGTGCCGTTGCAGGAAGCGTTCGGCTGGAGCCGGGCCACGATCGCGCTGGCGGTCTCGATCAACCTGATCCTGTTCGGGTTCATGGGACCGTTCGCCGCCGCCCTGATGGAACGGTTCGGCATCCGCAAGGTCGTCACCGTCGCCCTGCTCACCGTCGCCAGCGGCGCCTTCCTAACCACGTTCATGACCCAGCCCTGGCAGCTCTACCTGCTCTGGGGGGTGACGGTCGGGCTCGGCACGGGCTCGATGGCCACGGTGCTGGCGGCGACGGTGGCGAACCGCTGGTTCGTGAAGCGGCGCGGCCTGGTGATCGGCGTGCTGACCGCCGCCAGCGCCACCGGGCAACTGGTCTTCCTGCCGCTGCTGGCCTGGCTCGTCACCCACAACGGCTGGCAATCAGTCTCCATCGCGGTGTCGGTCGCCACGCTGTCGGTGGTGCCGCTGGTGCTCCTTTTCGCCCGCAACCGCCCCGAGGACGTGGGCCTGCTCCGCTACGGCGCGACCGGAGACGAACCGCCGTCCCCGCCCAGGCAGAACCCGATCGCCGCTGCCTTCGGCAGCCTCAAGGTGGCGGTCTACGCTCGCGATTTCTGGTTGCTGGCGGGCAGCTTCTTCATCTGCGGCGCCACCACCAACGGCCTGATCGGCACCCACTTCATCCCGGCCGGGATGGACCACGGGATGACCGAGCTGGCGGCAGCAAACCTGCTCGCCCTGATCGGCATCTTCGACATCATCGGCACCACCGCCTCCGGCTGGCTGACTGACCGCTTCGACCCGCGCCGGCTGCTCTTCGCCTATTACGGGTTTCGCGGGCTCTCGCTGATCCTGCTGCCGTGGGCGTTCGACCTGCCGAACTTCGCCCTGGTCGCTTTCGTCGTCTTCTACGGGCTCGATTGGGTCGCCACCGTGCCGCCGACGATCGCGCTTGCCACGAGGAAATTCGGGCTCGGGCAGGCGGCGCTGGTCTACGGCTGGATTTTTGCCGCGCACCAGTTGGGTGCAGCCTCCGCCGCCTGGGTCGCCGGCGTGCTGCGCACGAGCGAGGGTGACTACTTCCTGGCCTTCACCGGGGCAGGTTACCTGAGCCTGGTCGCGGCCGGGCTCGTCCTCGGCATCGGCGGCCGCTCGTTCCGCCGCCGCCCAGCGCCGGTCTCCCTCGCCCCGGCCGGATCGGATTGACGCGACAGATTTGCGTTTCTCCTATACTGGGGCGACCAATGAGGAGGCAAGTCGTGGTCGAACGAAACCAATCGCAAACCATCCCCAGCGAGATCACTCCCGAATTCCTCGATGCGCTTCGCGCCAACGGGATAGTGCATGCGTACGCATTTGGCAGCAGGACACGCGGCGAAGAACGAGCCGACAGCGACCTCGACCTGCTGGTGACCTTCGATCCACCGGTTTCCCTTTTGGCGCAGTTTGGCGTGGCCAACGAGTTATCCGCGCTGTGCGGTTGCCAGGTGGACCTGATTACGGATCTTCATCCCGCGTTCGCGCCGTATATCGAGCCCACGCTCATTCCGTTGCCACTCCGATGAAATCGTTCACGCCTCACGTCGAGGTCATTCGCGACGCTATTTCCCACATCCGGCAGTATCAGCCAGAAGGCTGGACTGCATTCCTTGGGGAACCAATGGTTCAGGATGCGATCCTGATGCGCCTTCAAGTGATTGCTGAGAACCTGGCCAATATGCGGCAAATCGATGAGGAAAAGTTCCTGGCCATGGGCGACGATTCATGGACCGAAATCATTGGGTTGCGGAATGTCATCTCTCATGGATACGTAACGATAAAGATGAAGCGTATCTAGGATTTCGTGGTCGAGGACTTGCCCGGATTCGAGGAAAGCATCGAAGTTGCATCCACACAACTCGACTGACGTTCTGACGCGGGTGGTTGTCATGCGTGAGTCTCAGGAGTATCAGTTACCGCCTGACCTCCAGCGCTGGGGATGGACCATCCAGCAAATGAAGTCCGGTCCGCGTAAACATCCGGGCGGCTGGTGGCAGTTCATCTTTTGGCGCTGTCACGGTTTTGCCGCGGGTGACGATGGTCTGGAGCCAGACGATCCGTCGCTGCGCGTCAAGGTTCGCCGCGCAACGCTGGAGGAGGCGCTGGGCGCCGCTATCCGGGAGATGCAGGCCATCTCCGCGCGCCTGATGCCCAGCGACGACTACGATGATCGGGTCAAGGAATTCTACCGCCACAATCCTCGATACCTGTGGCGAGTCATCCCGGGTGAATGAGGCAACCACCCATCAC
>JACCYX010000354.1 GCA_013696265.1 Chloroflexia bacterium | reverse complement strand
TCCGAGCAAGCGCGGGCGGCGTCGATCGCGCACTCCATTTCGCCCAGGCTGCCCATCGTCTCGATCACGAGCAAGTCGACTCCCGCTTCGAGCAGGTATTCGATCTGTTCCCGGAAACCTTCGGTCGCCTCCTGGCGGGAGAGCCGGCCAAAGGGCTCGATCGTGCGTCCGCTCGGCCCGATCGAACCGGCCACCAGCAACAATGTCCCGCTGACTTCGCGCTCCTCTCGCGCCAGGCGCACGCCGCGCTTGTTGAAGTCCCGTGCCTGGTCCTGCAAGCCGTGCGCGGCCAACCGGAATCGATTGCCGCCAAAGGTGTTCGCCTCGATCACGTCGGCGCCGGCGTGGATGTATTGGCGGTGAATGGCGGCGACCGTTTCCGCCGCCGAGGCGTTGAGCGATTCGAGGCATTCGTCCGCCGCGTGACCCGCGTCGAAGAGCATGGTGCCCATCGCGCCGTCGCCCAGGACCACGCCGGCGGTCAATCGTTCAATGAGGGGATGGGCCATGTTTCTGAAAACTGCTTTCTGCCTGATACGTCGAAACGAGGACGTTCGGGTCCTCGCCGGTTCAACTCCCACCTTATGATAATCCGGTTCGAACAGCCCGCGTGCCTCCGACACTCCCCCAAAATGACTGTCCTCAAAATTGACGGCATGGGCGGTATCGCGGTACATTCGGCCTCGTGAAGTCACGATTTCGGTCGGCACGTGCAACGACGCGCGTACTAGCGGCGACGCGGACGTTGCCTTTGCCATCTCCCCGAAATGGTATCCAGACAGGATCTCTCTCCCATGTCGGTACGTGAAGCCCCAGCATCGATGGAACCCTCGATGCACGACCAGGCGCCCGTCGTTCGGCGAGGTGTCCTGATGCCGATCGGTGGAGCTGAGGACAAGTTCGACGACAAGATCATTCTCTCCACCTTCGTGCAACTCGCGGGCGGCAAGGCGGCACGAATCGCGATCGTGCCGACGGCGTCCTCGATCGAAATGGCCGGGCATCGCTACAAGGCGATCTTCCTTGGCATGGGCGTCGAGTCGGCCGAAGTGGTCTACATCGGCAGCCGCGAAGACGCCAACAGCGAGCAAGTGACCGATCACATCCGGGACGCCACCGGCATCTTCATGACCGGCGGCAACCAGATGCGCTTGTCCGCCATGATCGGCGGCACGCGGTTCGAGCAGGTAGTCCGCACCGCCAACGAGCAGGGCGTGATCGTGGCCGGCACCAGCGCCGGCGCGTCGATCCTCTCGGCGCACATGGTCGCGCTCGGCGCCAGCGGCGGCACCCCGAAGCTGCGCATGGCGCAAATGGTGGCCGGTTTCGGCCTGATCTCGAACGTGATCATCGACCAGCACTTCCGGCAACGGGACCGGATCGGCCGGCTGCTCTCGCTGGTCGCGTCCAATCCCGGCTTGCTGGGGATTGGGATCGACGAGGATACGGCGGCGATCATCGACGACCAGGACGTGATCGAGGTCATCGGCCGCCACAGCGTCACGATCGTCGATGGCTCGGAAATCTTCAGCGACATCTTCCAGGTCAAGGCCTACGGCGAGATCACCGTGAGCAACGCCCGGTTGCACCTGCTCACCCCCGGCCGCCGGTTCGACATGAAGACGCGGGCGTTGATCGCTGGCTAGACCCTTTCCAGTTGCGCGATCTGGGCACGGGATACAAACGGGAACGGGTTTGGCCAACCCGCATGGTTGCCGAGTGCTCCGGGTTTGAAGCACCATGATGGCGTCGATACGCCATCATGGTGCTTGTCATTCACAATGGTCCAATGTCTGGCGGGAGAACTGGCGGCGTCAATCAGCGATGGAGGTGGAGTCAGTGCTTCAGATTCGGGAAACGGCCGTCTTCCGGGGGCCGAACGTCTGGGCCAGGATGCCAGTCATCCACTACGTCGTGGACATCGGCGAACTCGAAGAACGCCCGACCAACAAGATTCCCGGCTTCTACGAACAACTGGTCGAGCTGATTCCGTCGCTCTACGACCACGGATGCTCGATCGGGAAACCGGGCGGCTTCCTCAAGCGGCTTCGCGAGGGCACCTGGATGGGTCACGTGATGGAACACGTGGCGCTGGAAGTCCAGAACCTGGCCGGGGCCGAGGTCGGCCGCGGCAAGACTCGCGGCACAGGAGAAAAGGGCGTCTACAACGTCAACTTCCAGTTCGACCAGGAGGATGTCGGGCTGGCCGCCGGCCAGCTCGCGCTCCGGCTGCTGAACCATCTGGTTTACAAAACCGAACCGGAGTTCGACTATCAGGCGGAACTCGAAACCGTGATCAAGATCGCGGAGCGACTCGCCTACGGCCCCTCCACCGGGGCGATCGTGCAGGAGGGCAAGCGCCGGGGCATTCCGGTGATCCGGCTCGACCCGCAGCGTTCCCTGGTCCAGCTCGGGCACGGCAAGTATCAGCGCCGGATCTGGGCGACGGTGACATCCGAGACGGCGAACATCGCCGTCGAAGTCGCCAAGAACAAGGAGTTGACCAACCGGCTCCTGCACGATGTCGGGATTCCCGTGCCGCGCGGCCAAGTCGTGGTCAGCGAGGCCGAAGCGATTCGCGCCGCGCGGCGGATCCAGTATCCCGTCGTGCTCAAGCCCGGCGACGGCAATCACGGGCGCGGTGTCTGCATCAACCTCACGAGCGACGATGAGATCATCGAGTTCTTCCCGGTCGCGATGCGGGAAAGCCGCTCGGGTCAGGTGATCGTCGAGAGCTACATCACGGGCAAGGACTACCGGATCCTCGTCGTCGACAACCAGGTCGTGGCGGTGGCCGAGCGCGTGCCGGCCCACGTCGAGGGCGACGGCGTGCATACGGTCGGGGAACTGATCGACATCACGAACGCCGACAGCCGGCGGGGCGTCGGGCACGAAAAGATCCTGACCCGAATCTCGATCGACGAACAAACCAACGAAGTGCTCGAACGGGCCGGGGTCGGCCTGGACGACGTGCCTGAAGCCGGCGTCTTCGTGCAGCTCAAGTTGACGGGCAACATGAGCACCGGCGGCACGTCGATCGACCGCACCGACGACATCCACGCCGACAACGTGGAGATCGCCCGCCAGGCGGCGATGGTCGTCGGGCTCGACATCGCCGGAATCGACTTCATCGCCGAGGACATCTCCCAATCGGTCCGGCAGACCGGCGGCGCGATCGTCGAGGTCAACGCGGGACCGGGCTTCCGGATGCACACCCACCCGACCGAAGGGCACCCGCGGCACGTCGGACGGGCCGTGGTGGACATGCTCTTCCCGAGGAGCGCCCCAACGCGGGTGCCGATCGTGGCCGTCACCGGCACCAACGGCAAGACCACGACATCGCGGATGATTGCCCACATCATGAAAACCGCCGGCAAGCGGGTCGGGATGACGACCACCGACGGTATCTACATCGATGGCTCCCAGATCATGTCCGGCGACATGAGTGGTCCGACCAGCGCCCGCATGGTCCTCAAGAATCCGACGATCGACTACGCCGTGCTCGAAACGGCGCGCGGCGGGATTCTCCGCTCCGGCCTCGGCTACGACCGCTGCAACATCGCGGTGGTCACCAACGTCACCAGCGACCACCTCGGGCTGAGGGGCGTCGATACCCTCGCCGAACTGGCGCGCGTCAAGGCGGTCGTGGCCCAAAGCGTACTCCGCGATGGCGCGTCGGTCCTCAACGCGGACAACGAGTGGACCGTGGACATGACGCGGACCGCGCGGGGCGAGATCATCTTCTTCAGCATGGACGACCAGAACCCCGTTATCCTCGATCACCTGCGCGAGCGGGGCCGGGCCGTGGTGTTGCGGGAAACGCGCCAGGGCGAGATGGTCACGATCGTCGAGCACCGCCGGGAGACCTCCCTGCTGCTCGCCAGCCAGATCCCGGCCACGTTCGAAGGCCGGGCCAGGGTCAACATCGCCAACGCGATGGCCGCCGCCAGCGCCGCCCTGGCCGACGACGTGCAACTGGACTACATACGCCTCGCGTTGCGCACGTTCACCAGCAGCTTCTACCAGACTCCTGGCCGGTTCAACCTGCTCGACCTCGGCGGCAAGCGGGTGGTGGTCGATTACTGCCACAACATGGCCGGACTCGAAGCGATGGCGGATTTCGTCAAGCGCATGGAGGCGGAGAAGACGGTGGCGGTGATCAGCGTGCCGGGCGACCGTTCGGACGGGGATATGCAGGCATTCGGCGACCTGGCCGGCAAGACCTTCTCCCAAATCGTCATCCGCGAGGATGACAACACGCGCGGCCGCAAGAGCGGCTCGATCGCCGATCTCCTCAGCGCTTCCGCCGTGGCCGGTGGGATGGAGGCGAGCAACATCACGATCGTCCTCGACGAACTGGAAGCCGTGCAAACCGCCGTCGACATGGCGGACAAGACGGACCTCGTCGTGCTGATGGTCGACAAGCCGGTCGAGGTGTGGGAGATGCTGACCA
>JACCYX010000424.1 GCA_013696265.1 Chloroflexia bacterium | reverse complement strand
CTACGAGAGCTACACCCAGGCGCCCGGCTACCTCGCAGGCAGCGACCATTACCTTGGCGACCTGACGGGTGTGAACGCCCCGGACCTCTACCTCATGAACGCCTTCATGGAGGCCGTCAATGGGCCGGACCAGCCGCTCACCTCGGTCGAGTTCGAGGCCGGGGAGGGCGACTACGGCTCCAGCATGAGTGCCCGGCTCGATCCCGCGGCGGCCGATTTCAAGCTGCGGATAAGCGTCGCCCAGGGAAACCGGTTGATCAACTACTATCTCTTCACCGGCGGCGTCAACTACCGGCTCGACCGCACGACCGGCGACGGCAACGACCGGATCAGCTTCACCGGCGAGCGGCACGGCGTGAACGCGCCGATCAGTCCCGAAGGTGAGGAGAACTACACGCTGCCGCGCCTCGCCCGCACCAACCGGATGCTTGGCGCACTCGGGGAGGCGGCCGCGACGGCGACCGAGGAACGGGACGGCATTGCCGTCGGGTTCATCCCCGACTACTGGATGACGGAAAGCGTCTATCCCGGCAATGAGGCGATGGGCGAGATTGCCGAAAACCTCAAGCGCCACCGTTTCGGTGGACCGGGCGGGGTGATGGCGCGGGCGATGCTGCACCTGACCTTCCGTTACACGGCGGTGAACATCCAGGATGGCCCGCTCGATGTCGCGGTCACGCCGGTGCTGGCGCTCGCCTCAGCCCGCTACATGGACGGGACGGTGCAGCGGAAGCTGGTCGATTGGCTCCAGGCTGGGGGCCACCTCTTCCTGCACGGCGAGGTTCCAATGTTCGACATGACCGGTGAGTCCTGCACGATCCTCATGGATGCGCTTGACCTGCGCCACGTCGGGGAGCGGTGGGCTGACCACCGGTACTTCCTCTCGGTTAACGCCGATGGCTGGGCCGCGCCGCGCCCGGAACTCCGGGCCGGATTCGCGCAGACATTCCAGCCGCTCGCCGAGGGAACGCTCTTTCGGGTCTACGGCACCGACGAGGCTTGCGCCTTCGATATCCCGGTCGGGGATGGCCGGGCGATCATGGTGTCGGCCGAGATTCCGGCCGACCTCGACTTCTTCCGCACGGCGTTCGCGCGATTGGGCGCCGAGCCGGGCCTGACTCACGACCACCCGCTGAACGGCATTTTTCTCTCGTCCGCCGCCACGCCAGAGGGCGCGCGATTCGTCCACGCGCTCAATCTCGACGGCGTCGACAAGCCGGTGCGGCTGTTCGACCGGGGCGAGCCGCTGTTCGAGGGACGCCCGATCATGCTCCGGCGTCGAGACGGGGTGATGTTGCCGATCGACCTTGACCTGGGGGACGTGCGTGTCGCCTGGTCGACGGCGGAAATCGTCGAAGTCGGAACCGACGGGATCACGGTCCGCCTGACCGGAGACCACGATGCGCTCTCGCTGGTCATGAAGCGGACGGTCGTGGCCAGTTCCGATCACGAAGCGATCTTGCGCGAAGGCAATGTCCTCGTCACGTCCCGGATTCGCGGCGCCGGCGACGAGTTGCTCCGAATCGATTGGGTTTAGCGGCAGGCGCGGCGAATTTTGTAGGGGAACCCCCTGTGGGTTCCCGCGGCACGTTCAGCACATCCATGCCAAGCCAGCGGGAAGGCACAGGGCCTTCCCCTACAACGCGATGACCTGGTTCGATGCCCGGTCGGCGCGAGTGGGAACCTCAAGCGTGGCGAGCAGGCCGGCGAGTTCATCGCGCTCCGTGCTGGTGATGTTGGCGAGCGGGGCGCGGGCGGGACCGGCCTGGTAGCCGAGGATCTCCATCGCCGCCTTCATCACCGATACCTCATAGCCCGGCCGGCGCTGGCGCAGGGCGTAGATCGGGCGCACCACCCGCTGGTGATACGCCGCCAAGCCGACATAATCTCCGGTGCTGGCCAGCCGGAAGAGTTCGCCGGACGCCTCCGGCCAGAAACAGGCCAGCGAGGACGTGAAGCCTTCGGCCCCAGCCGCGAAGTAGGGCGCCACCAGGTCGTCGCCGGTACCCGCCAGCCAGACCAGCCGGTCCCTCCCGCACTGCTCGTTCACGTGCTCCCGGATCTGCTGGAAAAGGCGCACGTCGCCGCGTCCATCCTTGAAGGCGACCACATTGGGCACGTCGTTGACCAGCCGCTCCGCCATTTTCGGCGTGAAGAGCGCCGCGTCCCGCGCGTAGGGAATCACCGGCAGCGAGCTCGCGGCGGCAATCTCGGCGTAGTAGGCGATCAGCGCGTCCGGGTCCGGCTTGCCGTAGTAGGGAGAGACGATCATGAGCGCGGCCGCGCCGGCCCGTTCGGCGGCCTGGGCCAGCTCGGCGCCAAGGCGCGGCCCAACTCCGGCCGCCGCGATCACCGGCTTGTCGCCCGCGGTCTCGACCGTGGCGGCGACGATCTCGTTCGCCTCGGCCGGGGTCAGGGCGAAGAACTCGCCCGTGCCGCTTGGGGCCACGATCGCCGTGACCGGGCTGTCGGCGAGCAGCGCGGCATTCTCGCGCACCGCCTCGAGATCGACCGAGCCGTCGGCCGCGTAGGGCGTGATTGGAAACGCCAGGGCACCGCGCAGCGAGGCGCGAAGGCGGTCGGTGGTCTGGGCCGGCTGCTTGAGGGTCGTGGCCATCGTCGTGCTCCCACAGGCGGTTGGCCGGGCGCGCGTGGCGCCGCCCGGCAGTCGTTCAGGTGAGCCTTGCCCTCGCGCCAGGCAATTTCGCGCGATGGATTGACAAGGCCCGTGTCATCCCGAATAATGGCCCCTATCGAATTGCAAGTCAACTTGCATCAGAGGGCCCATGTCGAAAGGTTGTTCGCGTCGTCAAGCGGGCGAGCCGGTGCCGGTTCGCTTCGAGGGAGCATACGGATCATGAGCGACACATCCCGGAACAGCAACGCATTCACTCGTCGCGCGGCAATTGGCTATGGCGCCGGCGCGGCGGCGGCCTTGGGAACTGGTGTGGGCTTCGCAACGGCGGCGCCCTCCCGGCGGGAGCTGACCGCGCAACACGCCCAGGACGCGCCGGTGCGCGGCGGCGAGCTGGTGGTTTCCGACGAAAAGGCCGTCGCTTCGCTCGATCCCCACTACGAGAGCATTCCCGATCCGGCGCACGGCCTGTTGTTCGATCGCCTGATCGCCAACCGCCCGACCGGCGACGAGGCCGAACCCTGGGCGATCGAAGGCGATCTCGCCGAATCGTGGGCGTTCGCGGAGGACGGCCTGTCGCTCACCTTCACGCTCCGGCAAGGCGTGACCTTCCACGATGGCTCGCCTTGGGACGCCGAAACCGCCGTGTGGAATTTCAACCGGATCAAGAGCGACCTCTCGGTCCTGGGATCACAAATCGAGTTCGTGGACAGCGCCGAGGCCGTCGACGCCTCGACCCTCCGGCTCACCTTCTCCGAAGTCACCGCCGATCCGGCGCTGCTCCAGATCGCCTCGGTGAGCCAGATGGTTTCGATGGCGGCGGTCGAGGCGAACGGCGACGAGGAGTTCGGCCGGAACCCGGTCGGCACCGGTCCCTGCCGCTTCGTGGAGTGGATTCCCGACGACAGCCTGCGCCTCGAACGCAACCCCGATTACTGGCAGATGGGAGACGACGGCGAGCCGCTGCCGTATTTCGACACGGCGCGCTCGCTGCACGCGGTGGACCTGGCCCGCGCCTCGGTCGAGCTTCGCAGCGGCGCGATCATGGCCTACCAGTTTCCGCCGGCTCGCGACATCCCGACCCTGATGAGCGATCCGAACATCGCCTTCGTGACCGCCCCGGCCACCTTCCGCGCCGACCTCGCTCGGATCATGATCAACATGGAATCCGAACCGTTCAGCAACAAGACGCTGCGCCAGGCGGCGCAGTACGCGCTCGACGAAGCCGGTTTCGCCAACGCGATGGGACCGGGCATCATGGAGCCGCATCACCACCTGTGGTGGGCGCCGGGCGTGATCGGGTACGACGAGTCGATCCAGTCGATCGGCTACGATCCGGACCAGGCGACGGCCCTGCTGTCCGAGGCCGGGTTCCCGGACGGCATCGACATCACGCTGAAAATCATCAACCGCACCAACGACCGCCAGGCGGCCCAGATCATCAAGCAGATGCTCGACCAGGTGGGAATCCGCACCGAAATCGAAGCGCAGGAGCGGGTCACGTTCAACGAGGACCTCGCCGAGGGGCTCTACCAGATCGCGATCATCGGCACCTCGATCCTGCCCGATCCGGAAAGCGCCTCGTCCAACTTCACGACCGGCGGCCTCGCCAACTGGGGCA
>JACCYX010000348.1 GCA_013696265.1 Chloroflexia bacterium | reverse complement strand
CACCGCTTGCCAGCCTGGCTCCGGCGTCACGGCCAGGCACGAAAGGGTTTCCCCTCATGTCGTTCGATCTCTCCCCGGCCGATACGCGCGTCTTCCTCTTTCACTCGGCCAATTCGGCCCAGGATCCGAGCGGCGCGCTGGACGCCGTCAATTCCTGGCTGGGCAAGGACCGTTCCGGTTCGCCCTACTCCAACCTCCGTGTGCGCGACGTCAGCGTCACCCCGGATGGCCAGGGCGGCGTCTACACGATGGTGGTCTGCACCCTTGGCAAGTTGAGTACCGGCTCCGTGCAGGGCGGCTCCGCCCGCGACCAGATCGCCGAAGGCAACGCCTAGCCGCCGCCCGGCGACGGCGGGAGGACGGTGGTCGGTCCGCCGTCCCGGCCCGTCTCCGTCGTTCCCGGCCAGACTGGCCCTTGGCTGAGCCCGCCCGCTATGCACCCCGTGGAATACTCGCTACACTTTCACAAACCCATTCGGATAGCGTTCAAGATCGACTGGGGCACGGGTCCGGGCACCTCCGGAAGTGATCCAACCAACGTCAGTTTTACGTCTAACCATATGTTGGAGAGTTTGGGATGCGGTGGCCGAACTGAACGACGTTGACCTGATACAAGCAGCGGCGGGTGGCGATGCCACCGCGCTGATGTCGCTCTACGACCGGTACAACAGGTTGGCGTTCGGTCTTGCCTATCGCATCCTTGGTAACCCCTCACTCGCCGAAGAAGCCGTGCAGGATGCCTATCTCCAGGTGTGGAATCGCGCGTCGTCGTTCGACGTGGCGCGTGGTAGCAATGTTCGTGGATGGCTCATGACAATCGTGCATAACCGATCAATCGACATCCGAAGAAGGGACATCGATCACAAGCCAGCCCACGTGGCCCTTGAGGACGCGGAGCACCTGCTGTCGGTGCCCGATGTCTGGCACGATGTCTCCGCCTCGCTCACCCAAGAGACGATGCGCTCGGCCGTCGCGACCCTGCCCCAGGACCAGCGCCGGACGATCGAACTCGCCTTTTTCGAAGGGCTCTCCCACGGCGAAATCGCTGAGCGGGAGCATACGCCGCTCGGCACCGTCAAGGGCCGGATGCGGCTGGGACTCAAGAAACTCCGGACGGTGCTCGTCGACCAGCACCCATCGCTCGATGGGCACGACGGGGACGCGGATGGCCGCCACTTCCGGTCTGAGGTGGTCTAGGTGAACGCGGTGGATGCCATGGCCGGCGACCGGCCCGACCGCTCCTACGAAGACCTCCTGGGCGCGGCCGCCTTCGGCACGCTCGACGCCGGCGAAGCCGCCGATCTCGAAGGCTACCTGGCGACTTCGGCGGCGGCACGCATGGTTCTGGCCGAGTTGCGGATGATCGCGAGCGGTCTGCCGCTGCTCGTCGATGAAGTGTCCCCGTCGCCACGGCTCCGGAGCCGCATCGAACAGGCCGTGCTGGCCGATGTCGCCTGGGCGCGACCGGCTCCGCGCGGGTATGGCCGAGACGACGGCCCCGATGACGCGATCGTCCCGCTCTCGACCGTTCCGGTGAAGGGCGCGTCGAAACCGACGCCCCTGTGGCGACCCTACCTCTGGGCGGCCGTCGCGGCGCTGCTGCTGGCCGTGCTGGCCGGGGTCGTGCTGGACCGGCTGCTGCTCGACGCTGGCGACCCGGCGATCGCGCGCGAAAGCATCGCCTTCTCGCTGTCACTGTCGACGCCCGTGCCGGAATTGAGGGCCGAACTTGTTTATGACCCCGAAGACCAGTTCTTCATCCTCGAAACCGAGAACATGCCGGCCGCGCCGCTCGACCACGTCTACCAGGTTTGGTTGATCGATGACAGCGGCCCGCAACCGGTTGGCGTCATGAACCAGTCGAGATTCGTCGTGCCGGCGCCGCGCGATGCGTACGACATCTTCGCGATCACGGTCGAGCCGGCGCCGCTTGGTAGCACTGGCCCCACCAGCGACCCCTTCTTCGTGGCGCCGCTCATCAGTGAGGACGCCCCGGCGAGCTGATCGTGACCCATCGCGGGTTGACGCCATAATCCCATCCTCACTAACGGCCCCGAGAACCCGGAACCAGGATCGCGTGACGTATCATGGTCCCGCGAAGTGGTTCCCGGCGGAGAACGATGCGGATGCGCGACCCCGATTCCGATCCTGAACAGGCAATAGTGGCGGGCCAGCCGCCGGCGATCCGGCTCGAACGCGCGGGCTGGCGCGACTTGCGCGGCGTGGCGGCGATCCAGAAGGCATCGTTCCGGCCCGGTTTGGCCTATAGCCTCTCCGGCCTCTCGATTCTGAGCGTCTTTCCCGGCGTGGTCTTCCTGGTCGCGCGCAGTGACGCGCTGCCGGTGGCGGGCTGCGTGATCGCCGACCGCCACCGGGGCAACATCCGCATCATGAACCTGGCCGTCGATCCCGCCGCGCGGCGCCAGGGCGTCGGCACGGCCCTGCTCCGGGGCGTGGAGGCGGCGTTCCCGGCCGGGGACATCATGCTGATGGCTGAGGAGTGGAACACCGGTGCCCAGGCGCTCTACGAGCGGGAAGGCTACCAGCGAAGCGGCGTCGCCCATGATTACTACGGCAAGGGGCGGCACGGCGTCTCGTTGAAGAAGGCGCGCGGCCCAGCCGGCCATCGCCGCATCCAGGTGTAGCGCGGTCAGGCGGCCACCAGTTGCATAACGAGGATGGCCGCGGCCATCAGGAAGACGACGAAGTTCAGGGCCGCGGCGGTCCGCAGGCGTGACCGCGTGCCCGCGCCCATCTTCCCGGCCACGCTCCAGGTCAGCACCGTACTGAACAGCAGACCCGCCGCCAGCACGATCAGCGCCAGTTCCAGGCTGATCAACAGGGCCAGGAACGGGGCGATCACGATGGCGAGGGTCAGCAGCAACGCCTTCAGGTTGAGGCGGTTTTCCCGCTGGATGGCCGCCATCTGCCGTCTGTCTTCTTCGTCCTGGCGGGGATTCCGGAATAAGTCACTCATGCACGCATCCCGATAGCGGTTCCCTCGAATCCCGATCACGCCGTATGATCCGGACGGTAGCAGACGCATTATCGGACATCTTGCAGGGAAAGAGCAGGACTTGACACTCTCCCCCTAAAGGAGGGAGATTCCCGATTCAACGAAAGAAGCCGCCGCGGTGAACCGCTTTGGTCTTACTCCTTCTCCACGGGCAGTGACGGTGTGTCCCACCGCCAAGACATTCTTCGCCGCATTGAGGTCCCGGTCATGGACAACGCCGCATGCCGGGCAGGTCCATTCGCGCACATCGAGCGGTAAGGCGGCAACGACGTGACCACAGGCATGGCATCGCTTCGAGGATGGATACCAGCGGTCGATCTCGACCAGGGTCCGTCCGTACCAGTCGGCCTTGTACCGGAGCTGACGCACCAGCTCACCCCACGCCGCGTCACTGATGTGTTGCGCAAGGGTGCGGTTGCGGACCATGTTCTTCACCGCCAGGCTCTCCACGACGATCGTTTGGTTCTCACGAATCAGCCGCGTGGTGAGCTTGTGGATATGGTCGGATCGCCGGTCTTGGATGCGAGCGTGGATTCGGGCGACCTTCTTCCGTTGCTTCGCCCTCCGATTGCTGTTCGTCTGACATCGGCTCAGCTTGCGTTGGGCCTGGGCCAGTTTCTTCGCGTCCCGTTTCGTATGGCGCGGGTTGTGGACCTTCTCTCCGGTCGAGAGCGTCACCAGCGACGTAATGCCGAGGTCGATACCAACCGCGCCGTCAACAGGCCGCATCGGCTGGACAGGGCGCTTGAAGCGGAGGGAAATAAAGTACCGGCCAGCCGCGTCCATACTGACCGTTACGGTCGTGATCTTCACGTCGGGCGGCAACGGTCGCGACCAGCGTATCTTCAGCGCCGCATCCATCTTCGCCAGGGTGATCTGCCCGTCCCGATAGCGGAACGCCGACGTGGTGTATTCCGCCGACTGCTTGCCGTGCTTTCTCTGGAACGCGGGGTATCGGCTACGACCGGCGAAGAAGTTCCGGTAGGCCGTGTCCAGGTGCCGCAGCGCCTGTTGCATCGGCACCGACGACACCTCATTCATCCAATCGTGACCCTCGGATTGCTTCAGGGCTGTCAGAGCGGCGGAGGACTGGACGTAGCTCATGCGCTCGCCGCGCTCGTAGAACGCATCGGTGCGTTCCCGCAGCGCCCAGTTATAGACGAACCGGGCCGCGCCGAACGTCCGCGCCAGTTCGTGGCGTTGGACGGCGTTCGGGTAGCAACGGTAGCGGTAAGCTTGGTCACGTTCCATTTCTCACAATATACCACGGAACGTGTGAGTGAACCAGGACACCGCTTTCCTCTCCCGCTTGAAAGCCGGCGTCTCCAGCGGGAGGTCTTATGACCACGCCCCATCCCACGGACCCCATCTCCGACATCCGGGAATGGAACGCCGCCAGCTACCACCAGGTCTCCAACCCCCATGTCGAGTGGGGCCGGGCCGTGCTGGAGCGGCTCCCCCTGCGCGGCGACGAAACCGTGATTGACGCCGGCTGTGGCACGGGCCGGCTCACCGAACTCCTGCTGGAGCGCCTGCCCCAGGGCCAGGTGATCGCCGTCGACCAATCGCGAAATATGCTGGACCAGGCGTGGGCTCATCTCGCCCCTCGGTTCGGGCACCGCGTGACGTTCGTTCAGGGCGACCTGCTGACGATGGCGATCGAGGGGGAAGCCGATGTCGTGTTCAGCACCGCCACCTTCCACTGGGTCATGGACCACCCCGCCCTCTTCGCGCGGCTGTACGCCGCGCTCAAGCCCGGCGGCTGGCTGATCGCGCAGTGCGGCGGCGGACCGAACATCGCGGCGATCGCGAACCGCGCCCTGGCGATTTTACGACGCGAGCCCTACGCCAAACTGGTCGGTCCGTGGGCCGGACCGTGGCACTTCGCCGGCGCCCAGGACACGGTCGCGCGGCTGGGATCGGCCGGCTTCATGCACGCCGCCGCCGAACTCATCCACGCCCCGGTCGTGATGGACGATGCAGCCGCGTACCGCGAATTTCTCTCGACCGTCGTGCTTGGCACCCACCTCGAACGGATTCCCGACGCATCGCTCCGGGCGTCGTTCATTGACGAGATGGTGGAGTTGGGCCGCGCCGACGAACCGGCCTGGCTGCTCGACTACTGGCGGCTCAACCTGCGGGGCCAGCGCCCGGTGTAACGCACCGATTGGACTTCCAATCCATGTACGGTTGCGGCAGCGGAGCGATGCTTGTCTCCGCCCGTGTCCGTTGGCAGTCGCCGAGCACGGGCGGACACAAGGTCCGCAACCCTGCGCAGATCCACTTGGTCGACCCGCGGGTCAGCACCCGGCTTGATCCAGCGGATCCGAGATGCGGAGACTGTTTCATTCCGGCCACATTCCTGCTACTATCGCTCCACTGGAACGATCCGGGTCAATGTCTTTTCACCGGGAAACCGGGAACCGTATGTATTGTCTCACCAGATGGGAGGCTGTTGACTGCCCGTACCCTGGCGCTCTTCAGGCAGATCCGGCAAGGGAGTACCCCGCCATGCTCACCAAAACCTCACGCATTCCCTATCAGGTGTTCATCGTCATCCTGCTCATCTTTGCGTCGATCAGCGGCGCGATCGCCCAAACGCCCGTCGCCTCGCCGGAAGCCTCGCCCGTCGCGGGCGTGGACGAGCAGCACGGTATCCAGATCGCGGACATGGACCTCACCGTCGATCCGGGCGATGACTTCTACCAGTTCGCCAACGGCGGCTGGGCCGAACGGTCGGAAATCCCCGCCGACCAACCGGTCTACGGCGTCGCTGACGAGGTCATCGACCAGGTCAACGAACAACTCTTCACGATTATGGATGAACTCCAGGCCGACTCCGACACACCGGAAGGCAAGGCCCGAACGCTCTACGACCAGGTGCTCGACACCGAAACCCGGAACGCGCAGGGCGTCGAGCCGATCCAGTCGCTCCTCGACCAGATCGCGGCGATCGAGAGCATCGAGGATGGCCTTGTCTTCCAGCAGAACGCCGACACCTACCAGCTTGGCGGACTCTTCTACCCGTATGCCTTCCCCTCGCCGGACGACGCCACCGTCAACAGCGGATATATTTATGGACCCGCACTGAGCCTCCCCAGCGAGGACTACTACGACGACAGCGAAGAGTCGGTGACGGTTCGCGAGGCCTGGATCGCAACCACGGCCCAGCTGCTGATGGAGGCAGGCTACAGCGAAGCCGACGCGACGGCCGCCGCCGAAGCGGTGATCGTCTTCGAAACGGAACTCGTCGGGATCAAGACCTCCGATGCGGAACTCTTCTCCGACCCCGTTCTCCAGAACAACCCGCGCACCCTCGACGAACTGGAGGCGATCCTGCCGAGTTTCGACTGGAACGCCTTCGTCCAGGAAACCCACCTGCCCGATACCGCAAATACCCTCATCGTCACGGACATCGCCCACCTGGAAGGGCTCGAAGGGGTACTCGCCGAAGCCGATCCCCTGGCCTTGCGCCACCTGTTCGCCACCCAGCTCATCTGGTCGTATTCCTCGGCCTTGACCACCGAGATCGAGGACATCGCCTTCTCGTACCAGGGGCCGATCGTGTTCGGTGTCGAGGAGATTCGGCCGCTCGAGGAGCGCGCACTGCAAGAGGTCCAGATCGCCTTCCCGGACACCCTCAGCCAAGCCTACATTGCCGAAGCGTTCCCGCCCGAGGCACGGGCCCAGATCGAGGAACTGGTCGACAACCTGATCGCGGCGTTCCGGATCCGGATTGAAGAATCGACCTGGATGAGCGAGGAAACGCAGGCCGAGGCGCTCGAGAAACTGGACCAGATGGTGGTCGCGGTCGGCTACCCGGACACATGGGAAACGTACGAAGACGTGGCGGTCGGCGATTCGCTCTTCGAGACGGTGCTCAATGCCTACGACGCGGGCAACGCGCAATCCCTCGGCGACGTGGATCAGCCAGTCGATCGCACGGACTGGTTCCTGGCCCCGTTCGAGGTCAACGCCGGCTACGATCCCTCCCTCAACATGATCCAGTTCCCGGCCGCGATCCTGCAGCCGCCGTTCTTCGACCCGGACGCCGACCTCG
>JACCYX010000419.1 GCA_013696265.1 Chloroflexia bacterium | reverse complement strand
CTCCCACTCGTCGCTGAAATCTTCACCCTTGGCCAGCAGCGTCCCGCCGAACGCGGAAAGGTTTTCGCCGCCGATCGGGGCCGGGGTCCAGCCCTCGCCTAGAATTTCGGTCGTGATCCCCTGCGTTACTTTCGAAACGGATCGCCGGTCGGTGAGCCAGGGAATGATCGAGTGCGACTGGATGTCGATGAACCCTGGGCAGACGACGTGGCCGGCGGCATCGATCACGGAACTCGCGGTCGCCCGGTCGATGGTTCCCGGCGGCGCGATCCGTTCGATGCGTTTGCCGCTGAGCGCGACATCGCCGTAGAACCACGGATTGCCCGTGCCATCGACGATCCGGGCGTTGACGATCAAAACATCGGTCATGAACTGCTCTGCTTCCTCGGTTTCCACGGATTCCGTGGGCGGCGGCGTGGGGTGGGCGGCGAGTGCCTGGGCCCGGCGCATTCGGCCAAGATGATACCCGGCATTGTCCCGGCGGGTAATGGCCCGACGCGAATCACGGAATTGGCGCCTGGGCGTGACCGGGTGGATCGCGGGTTGAAGGAGCGTCGTTGCCGATTCCGTTGACTGTCACAAACTATCGGTCTATTTCGTCTCCTGTCTGAACGCGGCGAAAACGACCGCCGCCATATCCGGTTACGGCGAGCGCCACCGAAAGGTGCCGTTCAATAGCTCCGGCGTCGCTCTCGAAGCGCGCTGGAAGAGGGCAATTCATCATGGCAAGCAGGATCACGGACGACAACGTGTTGCGGGAGAAGCTCCACCAGCCGATGTTCAGGCTGAGTACCGCGCTGCAAAACTCAAGTGTCGAGGGACACCTGCGCAACCTGGTCACGATGCGGGTGTCCCAGATCAATGGCTGTGCGTTCTGCCTGGCGATGCACGCCCGCGACTTGCGCGAGGCGGGGGAGCGCGAGGACAGGATCTACCTGCTCGACGCCTGGCGGGAGACGGACTGGTTCACCGACCGCGAACGGGCGGCGCTCGCCTGGGCGGAGGCGATGACCACGCTGCCGAACCGCGAGATTGCCGATGAATTGTTCGAGAAGGCGCGAGCCCAGTTCAGCGAAACGGAACTCGCGGACCTGACCTTGGTGGTCATCGCGATCAATGGCTGGAACCGGATCAACATCGCCTTCCACACTCCACCCCAGCCGTTCACGATCGAAACCCGGAAGGCGGTGGCCGCGCTCTAGAGGCCATTGTGTATGATCGTGAGACGATGCGTGCCGGATTCATTTCCGGCCCCACGCCCGTGACCTGGGAACAGGAGCATTCTTCAGGTGGTATCCGAAGCGCCCGGCGTCCAGGAATTCCAGAGCACGCGCCGTTTCCTGTTCGCGGTCGCCTACCGGATGACCGGGAGCGCCAGCGATGCGGAAGACCTGGTGCAGGATGCCTGGCTGCGTTATCTCGACGCCGGTTCCCCACCGGTCGACTCGCTTCGCGCGTACCTGACGACGACCGTCTCCCGGCTCGCCCTCGACCTCCTGAAATCGGCCCGTGTCCGGCGGGAGCGGTACGTTGGGCCCTGGTTTCCGGAACCGGTTCTCACCGGTGAAGCGGTGCCCGGCCCGGCCGAAACCTTCGAGCAGCGCGAGGAGGTGTCGATCGCCTTCCTCACGCTGCTCGAACAATTGAAGCCGGAACAGCGCATCGTCTACGTGCTGCGGGAAGCGTTCGGCCTCTCCTACGACGAGATCGCGGACCACATCGACAAATCACCAGCCGCCTGTCGCCAGAGTTTCCGCCGAGCGCAACTCCGCTTGAGCACGGAACACCAGCCGGCCGTCATCCCGCGGGACGATCTCCGGCAGCTCACCGAACGGTTCCTGGCGGCGTTCACGTCGGGAAACGTGGCGCGTGTCGCCGAACTGCTGGCGCCGGATGTGGAATGGATCAGTGACGCGGGCGGCCAGCGACTGGCGGTCCGCCGGGTGATCGTGGGCGTCGACAAGGTGGCGAGGGGACTTGCCGGATTCGCCCGAAAATGGCTTGAGCACGCTGAGTTCGAGCACGAGATCATCGATCTCAACGGGTCGCCGGCGATCGTGGCACGTTACCAGGGCAAAATCGACCGGGTGACGGTGCTCGAGGTGGTCGACAACAGGATCTCCAGGATTCGCAACCTGATGAACCCGGACAAGCTGCGTTACCTGGCCGAATCGCTCGACGCCGAGGTCGCGACCATCGACGAGCGACCGTCACCCGCCGGTCGCGTCAGGACCTGAACCGGGCGGACAACACGATCGGCAGCATCCGGGCTGGCCAGGATTCCTTTACGGGTCGCGATCGTTTGGCGTCCTGAACCATGCGCTTTCTCCTCTGGACGAATCGTCTCCGACGCGCAACGTCAATGGTGCGGTGAGAAGGATGCCACGGTCAACCAGAGACGCACGTCGCCCCGGGTGCGACGCGGGGGGTTTTTCATGGTGTGCCCGCGCCAGCCGAGGTTCGCACGTTTCATGTGGACTGATGCCACTCTAAGCCCCCATGCACAATCATTCGTCGCACCCCGTCGCCCCGCCAGGCTGGCGTAGCTCCTCCGAGAAGGTGGTATCGTCTGGATGGTGGGCAATCAGCCCAACCCTATCCCACCAAAGGACGACCGGGTGAGCAGCGCACCGTCACCACAACGCGTCACGGACGAATCGGCGGCATCCGGCGGCAAGGGCCAGCGGGAGCACGCCGGCTCGCGCGAGGTGGGCGGCGGGCCACCCGTCCACTCGGCGTTCAAGGTGCGCGACCTGAGCAGCCCCTACCTGATGGAACTCTGGCTGGTCTCGGCGGTCGTGACCATCCTCGGTGTTCGACTCTACCTGGAACTGACCGGGTATCCCCAGGTGGGAGGCTCGACGCTCCACATCGCGCATATGCTCTGGGGCGCGCTGGCGATGGTGGTCTCCTTCGGCATGTTGCTGATCATGGCCAGCGCCGTCTGGAAGCCGTCCGCCGCCGTGGTCGGCGGATTCGGGTTCGGCCTCTTCATCGACGAACTTGGCAAGTTCATCACCCAGGACAACGATTACTTCTATCGGCCGGCGATTGCCCTGATCTACGCGGTGCTGGTGGTCTTCTTCCTCATCACCCGCACGATCGACCGGGTGGACAAGATCACGCCCGGCGACCGGATGCTCTACGCCGCGCAGTGCATCGACCAGCTCGTGATCGGCCGGCTCGACGAGGAGGGGCGGGCGGCGGGCCTGCGCCATCTGGAAGAATCCGGGAACACCTCGCCCCTGGCGCTGAGGATGCGGGAGATTCTTGAAACCGCGGATGTGTCGTCACCATCGTCACGATCCCGGCTGCTTGATTGGCGCGACCGGGCGGCGGGTGTCTACTGGAAGATGGTGGGTAACCATTGGATGTGGCGGCTCGTCGTCCTGGGATTCGTGATCCAGGTCCTCAATTTCGCCGGTTCGTTGGCGCTGGCGATGCGGGACGATCGTTTCGATGTCACCGACGGGTTCACGTTCTCGGAGGTGGGCGCGCTGGCCAGCGGCTTCGTGGCGGGACTACTGGCGGTCTTCGGCCTCGTCATGATCGTGCGCAACCAACGCCTCCAGGGTCTGAAGGCGCTGGCGAACTCGACCCTGGTGACGCTGCTGTTTGGGCAGTTCTTCGCCTTTGCCGTGAGCCAGTTCGCGGCGTTGGGCAGTCTCACCCTGCAACTGGTGATTCTTGGCGTGCTGCGCTTCTGGATGACGAGCGAAACGCACTCCAGCCCGGACGGAGCCC
>JACCYX010000400.1 GCA_013696265.1 Chloroflexia bacterium | reverse complement strand
CACTCGCGGGCACTGATGCTGCGTCACGCCCTGCGAAACACGATGATTCCCCTCTCCACGGTGCTGGGGATGCGGTTCGCGGGGATGCTCGGCGGGGCGGTGATCGTGGAAACGATCTTCTCCTGGCCGGGCATCGGCAAACTGGTGGTCGATGCCATCTTCGACCGCGACTACCCCATGATCCAGGGCTTCGTGATCTTCATGGGCACCGCCTTCCTGCTGATTAATCTCATCGTCGATCTCGGGTACGGGGTGATCGATCCCCGCATCCGGCTGGCGAGGAGGTAACATGGCCCACTCCTCGACATCGGCGCCGCTCGCCCCAACGCGTCGGGCACGCGCGGAAACCCGCCTGGGCGCGGCCTGGCGGCCCAAACGGTTCGCCTCTCTGCGAGGCGTGGCGCAGGACCGCTCCGCCCTGGCCGGGCTCGGGATCCTGCTGGCCGTGACCGTGATCGCCCTCTTCGCCGGCGTGATCGCCCCGTACGACCCGACCGAGCTCGACCCCACCGCCAACCTGGCTGGGCCATCGGCCGACCACTGGCTCGGCACCGACAACCTCGGCCGCGACCTCTTCAGCCGCCTCATCTTCGGGGCACGCTGGACCCTCGGCGCGGCCGGCCTGGCGGCGGCGGGAATCGTGCTGCTCGGGGTCACGGTCGGAATCGTCGCCGGCTACTTCGGCGGCCTCGTCGACGACCTGCTGATGCGACTGGTCGACGTGCTGCTGGCCTTCCCCAGCATCATTCTCGCCCTGGCGATCGTCGGCATGCTTGGTCCCAGCCTCCCCAACGTGTTGATCGGGATGGTGGCGGTCTGGTGGGTGGACTACGCGCGGGTGGTGCGCGGCCTGACGCTGAAGGTGGTCCAGAACGACTACGTGCTCTCGGCTCACTGCTGCGGTTGCGGCAGCTGGCGGATGATTACCCGCCACATCCTGCCCAACGTGATCCCCTCGGTGATCGTGCTCGCCACGCTGGAGCTTGGTTCGCTGATGCTGGCGATCTCGGGGCTCAGCTTCCTCGGCCTGGGAGCCCAGCCGCCCACCCCGGAATGGGGCACGATGCTGAGCGACGGCCGCCTCTTCTTCCTCAGCGAGCCCCAGCTGATGATGTACCCCGGCATTGCGATCACGCTCGTGGTGCTCGGCTGCAACCTCCTCGGCGACGGTCTCCGCGATGCCCTCGACCCCCGCCAACGCAAGCGCTGACGGCACATCGTCGTAGGGGAGGCCCTGTCTGGCCTCCCGCGGGAGGCCGCTTTGTCGGTTACGCGGCGGCGACTTCCGTAGCGCCCTGGAATCCGGCCACCTTGTCGCACACGTTCAGCAGCGGCTCACCCTCCACGAAGCGCCGGATAGTGTCGTACGTGATCTCGAACTCGCGGTCGCGGGTTTGCGCCGACCGCGGCGCGTAGTGCGGAGGAATGGGCCGCGTGCCGAAGCCTCAATCGATACTTTCTTTACCCTGGACATCAAACCTGATACCTGATCCCGTTGTGGATCAAAACTTTTGGATCTGGCCTTCGAATGCCGCTCCCGCCAAACGATCCGTCTGGCCTCAAATAGAAGTGCACCAGACAAATACGGTTACCCTGGAGATCCATGTAGTAGGTCATCAGCGATCGTGTTCCCGGCGGCTCGTCTTGGCTGCTGGGTGTAGACTCGTGATAGAGACAAGCGACGAACTCGCCTGCAATATATCGTTCGTAGTACATCCCGTCGTTGAAAAGACCCTGCAGAGTTCGGGCGTCAACTCTTTCCGACTGGAGGAAAGCAATGTATTTCTTCGACTTTCTATCGCAATATAGTCGGTTTGTGAATGGCAAGATCTCAGCTCCTGATTGGGCCTATTGGCTGAACTCTCACAATGACGAGATGGAAGATGTCCTCAATGATGAGGAATGGGAAGTCTTTGTGAATGCTCATCACGTTGCGTCGGAGTACTCAGGGGGTTACATCGATGAGGCGCGATTCCGGGATGTACTCGAGTCGCGGATGCCTATGGTTTCCAGGCCAGTTGCTTCATTTCCAGACAACGCCTAATCGATACGGACCGAGCAGGAAAGGTTTGCGGGGCCGGTTGGTTTCATCCCCAAACCGCACCTTTCTAATGACGGTCGCCAGCCATCAAGCGCGGAATCGATGGATGTGGACGCCGCACCCTGTGCCGATCTCCCCAGATTCGGGCAATTGTCACAGGGTTCAGCGGGACGGCCTCCTTGAAAATGCCGCCTGTTCAGGCACGGGATGCAAAACCGGGCGTGTCTGACGAATCGGCCAGGTCCTTGGCTTCCCACCCCGTTTTGGGTAGGTACCGAAAACAGCAACGGTGGCCGCGATCCCATGGTCTCGCCGCGAATGAAGACCTCGCCGGCATCCGGCTCACGAACCCGCCGATCATGCGCCGCATGGTTGTCTTGCCGCAGCCGGACGGCCGCAGCAGCGTCACGACATCGACGTGCCGATCCAGCAGCGACTCCAGCGCCACGATCAGCCCCAGATACCTGCAGGGAGACACCAGTGCCGTAGTCGCCGGGGTCCACCACGACGTCCACATCGCTGCTCGCCGCATCGAACGAACCACTCGCCGCTCCGAACACGCCTAAGCGTGCACGCCAGGCTGGGGACAGATACCGGCAATCGACTCCCGGTTATCGGTGAGCAGCGCAATCACGGCGCGGTCTCTTTCCAGCCTCCGTTGTGCCGCATCGCAGAAGGGTCAGCGATCCGGCGGCAGGATGTGCATCACCTCAGCCCCAAGATCCCCGGCCAGTCGCTCCGCCAGCAGCGACCGGTGACACGCCGCCGGCACCCGTTCCACGCAGAACAGCATGATCGATTCGGCACCTTCGCCCAGCGACGCCCCGAACCCCGCCGCATCGAACCCCTCCAGCACCTCTTGCCCGTACGCTTCGAGATATTCCTGGCTCAGGGACGTCCGATCCCGGTATCCGATCCCCTCGGAGTTGGCATCCTTGGCCACGATGTGGCGCGTGGCGTCGGATGGCGCCACGTCCAGTCGATGGACATACGGAATACCCGAGTCAGCCA
>JACCYX010000376.1 GCA_013696265.1 Chloroflexia bacterium | reverse complement strand
TCGACGATATCCGAAACCATTTCCGGCATGCACTACCCTGTTCGCGATCGAATGACGATGAGCCTACCGTTGCCGGGACTTCCACCAATCCCGCGCCGTATCGAGCGGCGAGGACGGGCGCGGCGGCGCGGCATCCATGACCTGGCCCCGCCACATCCGAATGTCTGGGGGCGCAGACGGACCCCGCCGAAACCGTTGGACCATCGGGACGATGATGCAGGCCACGGCGGACAGGCTGAGAAGGGTCGCCAGTAGCGCCGAGACGTCGGAGACGAGCAACGCCACAATCGCCAGTCCCAGCGCCATCACGATGGGGGCCGCGAGCAACTGCCTCGCCCGGGGCGGGATCATCGACTCGAATGAGGAGCCGGCCCGCATGGGAGCCGGCTTCGCCCTCGGTGTTTTGGGAGCCTGGGGCGGGGGCGGCAGGAGCCGGATATTCTCGTTGCTGGCGAGGATTTCCTCCAGCTCGCGATCGAGCCGCGACTTGCCGGGACCGCCGTTCTCTGGTGTTTCCGCGGGTGGTGATTGCATCTCGACGATCCTCCCAAATCGAGGTAAACGAGCGTAACGGATATGGTACAGTACGCGGCCAGCGGGCCGGTTACGGACTGAACCCGCGCCCATTTCCCCCGCAAAGAATGAATGTGACATTTGGGAGCGAGCGTGGCGGCGACGGTATTTCGATTCAATATTGTGGATGATTCTGGTTCCGTCAGTTTCGTCGGCCCCGCGCATGGACTCAAGGTATTGGCCGCCGCGTGCAGCAAGGGACCGCGTTCGACGCCGGAGTTGCTGGACTACGCGCGCGCTTACGATCCGGACTGGATCGAGGAAATCCGCCTCGGCCTGATGGTGTTTAATGAACATAATCTCGAAACCGTCGCCCCGGATTATGTGCCAGTCGTGACCAACGGGGATGACCAGGATCACCGGGCGTTCCGGATCATCGATGCCGTGACCAGGGCCCGCAGCATGCAACCGGCCCAACTCGGTCTGGTCGTCATGAACCTGCGCGAGCAACGGATCGTCCAGATCCAGAACAGCTACGCGGAGCTTCATCGCAAGGGCCGTGGGCGCATTCGATCTCGTGGTGTCCCGACTCGATCGCTCTTCCACTACGAGCTGCCCGAGACGTGGAGCATCGTGCCGTAAGCGAGTTGCGATGACGAATTGCGTGACCTCAAACAATGGGTGTGCTTCGAGACGTGGAGCATCGTGCTGTAAGCGAGTTGCGATGAGGCCAGCCGCATCACTGCCCGCGTAAGGTTGCGGAGCTTGCTCCGCTCGTGGTATCCGATCGCTGATCCGCCATTGGTCCACTCCATCGTCAACGCGGGTGAACCTGATTCGATCGCAAATCCCACCTGGCCAACCGCGATATTGTCGAATCAGGTCCGCCCGTACGGAACGGCTGATGCACATGGCAGGTTCTCGTAGGGGCGGTACCCCCGGTCGCTGTAGACATCTGGCTTACCGCCTTGCAGGGGTGTCCGCCCGATTGGTGGCGAAGGGCTGGATTCGATTCGCAGCCAACCGGGCGGACACACCATCGACAAGATGCGGACCGAGAAGGTGTCGTTCGCGGTCGATGGCTGTACCGCCCCTACGAGACGCATGATGCACATTGCTTTGGGGATGCGCCGCCATGATGGGGTTTTTGGCCTCGGAAGGCGGGCCACCGGCATCGGTGGGATGGCCAATGCGCCCGGAACGACGCCAGAGAATCTCATATGCATCACCCGTTACGAGTGACGGACCACGGTTCCGCCAACTCGTGAATGCCGCCACCCGCCTATTTCGATGATTTGGGGTCGCGCCGTTTTCGTCCGAAGCCGCCCAGGAACATCCGGCCCACCTGATCCGACATCGTCTGGGTGGCGAGGCCATTGCCTTCCGGCTGCTGCTCGACCGAGCGACTCTGCCTCACTTCGACCTTGGCGCGTTCATCCTGGGCCCTGGTCAGGAACGTGAGGAGTTCTTCGCTCGCCACCTCCTTGTCTCCCGTCAGGAGCGTGCGGGAGTGGTTCAGCGACGCGGTCATCTGGTCGATCCAGCGGACCACGGCGTCGCTGTTGGTAAGCAGGATGTCGCGGTGCATGGTGGGGCTGCCGAGGGCGAGGCGGGTGGTGTCCTTAAACCCGGATGACGCCAGGGATTTCATGTCGCGCCAGCTCGCGTCGGCCGCCACCGTGTCGACGAGGGTCGCGGCGACGAGGAAGGGCAGGTGGCTGACGCCCGCGACGTAGCTGTCATGCTCCACGGGATCGACGAAGAATGCCTCGGCGTTGGTCGCGGCGATGATGCCGAGCACGTTCTTGATCGAAGATTCCGAGGCCGTCACCGAGGGGCAGACGACCCAGGTTGCTCCGGCGAACAGGTCCGCGTCGGCCGCTTCGAGGCTTTCAGACTTGCCGGCCATCGGGTGCCCGCCGATGAAGTTGACATGGCTGGGCAGCAGTTTGGCCCATTCGAGAACGTCGGTTTTCGTCGAGCCGGTGTCGGTGACGATCGCGCCCTGCTTCAGCTTGTCGCCGATGTTCTCGAAGACCTCGCGCATCGACCCCACCGGGGTCGCGACGATCAGGACATCGGCTTTCTCGACCGCGTTGGCGAGCGACCACTCGGTGTCGTCCACGGCGCCGACCTTCTTCGCCCGGGACTGCTTGTCCATGTCGTCGTCAAAGCCGGTGAGGTGGAGGGCGTTCCCGTTGGCGGCAGACCAGCGGCGCAGGGCAAGCCCGATCGAGCCGCCGATGAGCCCAAGTCCGATGATGGTGACGTTCTGCATGCTGATCGCTCCAGATAATCGAACGGTCCCTTCGGTTAGGGCTCGAATTCCTCGACATCGATGGCGCGAAGCCAGCCTTCTTGGCCGTCTTCAAGCTCAAAGAGCATCCACCCGTCCGCGCCGTCCACTCCTGGGTTCGTTGAAGCCTGGGTTTCGCCCGTGAATTGAAGAAGGGTACCTTCGGCAAGACCAGTGATCACCGTCTCCTCTTCACCTGACGTTGATGGTTCTGACCGAAAATTCAGTCTGGCTTCGGTCGACGATTGGAAGTCCGGAGTGAAAGCATCCGGGTCTTCGGTTGGTTCAACCTCTTCTTCGGCGGGCGCTTCGGTGGCCGCTGGTTCCGGTTCCGTGTCCTCGGGCTCGTCGGCCGGAGCGTCAATGACCGGTTCCTCAGTCTCCGGCGGGTCGTCGGTCTGGGCGACGGCGGGCTCCGTGGGAGGCTGGGTCGGGATGACCGGGGCCGGGACTTCGCGGGCGACGAAGTCACCCACGGTATCGTCCAGCGCCGCGTAGATCACGGAGAAACCCGCGACGCAGAGGGCGATCGTCAGCGCCATCGAGATGCCGATCATGAAGCCGGCTCGTCGCGATCGCTGGCGAAGCCGTTGATTCAAACCCGGATTGGTCATGAGTCCTTTCTTGGCTGCCGGTGTCGCATTGGCTCATCGCCATGAACCAGTTACTGGGACGACTTGGCGATACAATGAGCGTGGTGGGAAAGCAGCCGGGGGGAATGTCGCGAGCCGCCAGAAGTCAGGCGCGAATGGGATTGCGTAGGCGGCGGCTGGCGGGAACGGAGATGCCCGCGGAGCCGACTATTTATAGCACGCGCGGGCGCCCGCATTGATTCCGGCCATTGAATGGAAGACCGTTAAGTGGTAAAGTTCTGTTGCCTAATCGATCTGGGTGGGATCAAACGTGGGCCAGAGCCCGCGTTTCTTGTTGTTCGGAGAACAACGTCCCGATCCCGCTCCCCAGGCACTGTTCGCTTTTTCTCAAACTTCAGGAGGTGCGCGGGATGAAGAGCGATCTCTACACCGCGATCGCCCAGATTGCCGCCGAGCGCGGCATTCCTCGCGATGCCGTACTGCTGTCGATCCAGCAGGCGTTGACATCGGTGTACAAGAAATCGACCGGTTCGGACGAAGAAGTCGTGGTTGAACTCGACCAGACCACGGGCGAGATGCAGGTGGTCGTCCTCAAGACGGTCGTCGAGTCCGTGACCAACCCGGATACCGAGATCAGCGTGACCGACGCCCACGAGTATTCCGCCGCCCCAATTATCGGGGATGTCGTGAAGCTCCAGCGGACGCCGGAAAACTTCGGGCGAATCGCGGCCCAAACCGTCAAACAGGTGGTACAGACTCGAATTCGCGATTACGAACGCGAAACCGTGTTCAAGGAATACCAGGACAAGGAAGGCGAGGTCCTTAGCGGCGTCGTGCAGCGCGCTGATAGCCGGGCGGTTATCATCGAACTCGGCAAGGCCGAAGCGGTAATGCCGGCGCGTGAGCAGGTTCCGTCCGAACGCTATCGCCCGAACCAGCGCGTCAAGGTGCTGCTGACCGAAGTCAACGCCCACGCCCGGGGTCCGCAACTGATCGTCTCCCGGTCCGATCCGCGACTGATCCGCCGGCTCTTCGAACAGGAAGTTCCGGAAATCCAGACTGGCGCCGTGGAGATCATGGAGATTGCGCGCGAGCCGGGCTTGCGGTCGAAGGTCGCCGTGGCCGCCCGTCAGGAGAAGGTCGATCCGGTTGGATCGTGCGTCGGCGTGCGCGGCGTCCGGATCCAGAACATCGTCAACGAACTCTACGGCGAGAAAATCGACGTGATCGAGTGGTCGTCCGATACGGCCTCGTTCATTTCCAACGCGCTGAGCCCGGCGAAGCCGACCAACGTCTCGCTCAACGATTCCGGCGACCAACGGGTGGCGACGGTGATCGTGCCGAGTGACCAGATGTCGCTGGCGATCGGCAAGGAGGGCCAGAATGCCCGCCTCGCCTACAAGCTGACCGGCTGGAGGATCGACATCAAGGGGCCGGAATCGCTCCTGGAAGCCGGCGGCGAATTCTTCCGCAGCGCCCAGCCGTCGTCATCTGACCGCATGCCGGACTTTAGCTGGCAAGGGAGCCAGCCACGCGCCGTCCAGGCCGATGGCATGATCGAACTCGGTGGTTCCAGTTACGGGCCGCTCTCGGAGGATCTCCTGCGGCGGCAGGTCGATGTCGATATCGTCGATGGCGTGGTCGAGGTTTTCTACGAGCGTGACCTGCGCGCCCGGTTCGACAAGGAGAGCGGCGAACGCCTACCACTCGACGACAGTGAGCTGATCGACGAGCCCGTGCAATCTGGTGCCGCCAGCGAGCAGCTGTTGTCCTGAAAGGAGGCCGCACCGTGAGCATGCCTCTGCCAGGAAACCCGCCCAGGCGAAAGAAATCCAAGCCGGTGCGTGTCAAGCATGTGCCGGTGCGGACCTGCGTGGCGTGCCGGGAACCGGGCGCCAAGCGAGGCTTGACCCGGATCGTGCGGACGCCGGAGGGAGCGGTCCTGATCGACCCGACCGGCAAGGCGAACGGCCGCGGCGCGTACTTGTGCGACAAGCCAGGTTGTTGGGACCGAGCCGTTACCACCCCACTTCTCGCCCGGTCGCTGAATGTGGACCTTACTCAGGAAACTCGTGACTACATCAAGGAATTCGCGGCGGGCCACTCCTCCCCGGAGGAGTCTCACCAGGCTGGAGCGGATTCGAAGGAGCTTGCATAATGACTGATGCGTACAGCAATGCGGGAGGCCGCCGCGGAGGCGGCCGTAACGGCGGTGGCGGCGGTCGACGTGGCGGCGGTGGAGGCCGTCGTGGCGGTGGTGGTGGCGCCCGAACCGTCGCGGTCCGGCGCACGGCGCCGGTCGTGCGCGAACCGGTCACGCTACCGCCAGTGATGTCGGTTTCCGAACTCGCCGAGAAAATCGAGACGAGCGGAATCGACATCATTCGTGAGCTGATGAAGATCGGCATCATGGCCAATCTCAACCAGCAGGTCGATTACAACACGGCGGCGAAGGTTGCCGAGGCGCTTGGCTGGGAAACCAACGAAGCGCTCGCCGAGGGACGGCAGCCGGAGGACAACTTCGAGAGCCGCCGGCTCGAGAACGACGCCGATCCGGACTCCCGGCAGCGACCCCCCGTGATTACGATCATGGGCCACGTCGATCACGGCAAGACCAAATTGCTCGATTCGATCCGGTCCGAGAACGTGGCCGAAGGTGAGGCCGGCGGCATTACCCAGCACATCGGCGCCTACCAGGTC
The DNA here is from genome assembly GCA_013696265.1 of Chloroflexia bacterium. GTDB lineage: Bacteria > Chloroflexota > Chloroflexia > Thermomicrobiales > UBA6265 > JACCYX01. Next base: position 13,583 of record JACCYX010000376.1, on the reverse strand, counting down.
GATACTCATGGGCGCAAGCTGACCTTCCTCGACACCCCCGGCCACGAAGCGTTCACCGCGATGCGGGCCCGCGGAGCCCAGGCAACCGACATCGCCGTGCTGGTGGTGGCCGCCGACGACGGCGTGATGCCGACGACGCGCGAGGCGATTGCCCACATCAGGTCGGCCAGCGTACCGCTGGTGGTCGCCGTCAACAAGATCGACCTGCCGTCCGCCAACCCGGACCGGGTTAAGCAGCAGCTGTCGGAAACCGGCGTGATGCCGGAAGAGTGGGGCGGTGACGTGCCCTTCGTCGAGGTTTCCGCCAAGGAGCGGATGGGTCTCGACGATCTGCTCGAAGTGTTGCTGCTCGTCGCTGACGTCAACGAACTCAGGGCCAATCCCGACAAGCCGGCCACCGGCGTCGTGATCGAAGCCCGGGTCGACAGCAGCCGGGGCCCGATCGCGACCCTCCTCGTGCAGAGCGGCACGCTCAACCTGCGCGACGTGGTCGTCGCCGGTTCGACCTACGGCCGGATCAAGGCGATGTTCGACGACCGGGGCAAGCGTGTCCGACGCGCCGGGCCGAGCACTCCCGTCGAAATCCTCGGGCTCATGGAAGTTCCCCAGGCCGGCGACTCGTTCCTGGTTTACGAGGACGAGAAGGTCGCCCGACAGTTGGCCGAGCAGCGGATGGCGACTCGACGCGTGGAGTCGCTGAACGAGAATCGGCCGGTCAAGCTGACCGAACTCTACGACCAGGTCAAGGAGGGTAAGACCGCCGAGCTGCGGGTGATCCTGAAGGCCGACGTCCAGGGTTCGCTTGGGGCGATCCAGAACGCCTTGCTCAAGTTGAACGAAACCATCGACGAAGGGGTGACGCTCTCCGTTCAGTTGGCGGCAACCGGCATGATCAGCGAGTCGGACATCAACCTCGCGTCGACCACTCGCAGTATCGTAATCGGCTTCAACGTCCGGCCCGATGTCGCCGCCAAGCGCGCCGCCGATACGGCGGGGATCGATGTCCGGTTCTACACGATCATCTACGATCTCCTCGACGAGGTGAAGGCGGCCATGACCGGTCTCCTGGCTCCGATCTTCGAGGACGTGACCGACGGCTACGCCGAGGTTCGCGATACCTTCAAGCTGCCGAGCAACGATGTTGTGGCGGGCATGTACGTGCTCGACGGTAAGATCGTCCGCAGTTCCCGGGCCCGCGTGCTCAGGAGCGGCACGGTGGTCTTCGAAGGTGGTATCAAGTCGCTCAAGCGCTTCAAGGACGATGTCCGGGAAGTGGCGGCGGGTTACGAGTGCGGACTGGGTCTCGACGGGTTCAACGATCTCCAGGTCGGTGACCAGATCGAATTCCTCCACCGCGAGGAAGTGGCCCGGACCTGATCCTGATCGGTCGAGGGAGGTCCATACACCATGACCAGGCGCACCAGGCAGGTTGGGGAGTTGCTGCGGGAGGAACTCTCCGACATCATCCGCCGCGAAGTGAAGGATCCCCGGATCGGGTTCATGAGCATCACGTCGGTCGATGTGCCGCCCGATCTCCGGTCGGCACGGGTCTACGTAAGCGTCCTCGGGAGTGACCAAGAGCGTTCCGACACGCTGGACGCGCTCCGCTCGGCGGCCAAGTTCATTCGCTTCCACCTGAAGCCACGTTTGCGGATGCGCCAGATTCCCGACCTGGACTTTCGCGACGACCGGTCGATGGAATACGCGCAGCAGATCTCCGCGACTCTTCGGGAGATCAAGGCAACCGAGGTTCCCCCGAGCGACGGTGCGGAGCCGGAATCGGCTGGCAAGAGCGGCACCGGAGAGCCGGCATGAGCGGTTCCCCCTGGCGGCTCGACGCGGCGGCGGCGGCCGATGCGTTGCGATTGCTGTCGGCGGCCTCACTGGTCATCATGCCTACACACCAGAATGTGGACGCCGACGGATTGTCGTCACCGCTCGCGATGATGCACGCCTTGCGACAACGGGGGATTCGGGCCATTCCTTTGGTGACAGATCGTGTGGTTCCGGCGAACCTTCACTTCCTGCCCGGCATTGAAGAAGTGCTGGTGTATGGCCGGGATAAATTGCCGGACTATGACGCAATGTGCCTGATCGACTGTGCCGACCGGAAGCGCCTGGACGGATTCTACGGCGATGATCCCGGACGCCTGGATAGTTCGGTCGTGCCGATCGTGAATATCGACCATCACGTTACGAACGGTCTCTTCGGCACGGTCAACATCGTCGAGCCGGGAGCCGCCTCGGCCTCCGAAGTGGTGACCGACATCCTGGCCAGCTGGGGAACCGAACTCACCCGCGAGATCGCGCAGTGCCTGCTGGCAGGCATTTACGGCGATACTCTGGGTCTCCGCACCGAATCCACCACCTCGCGGACGATGCGCACTGCCGCTGACCTGGTCGATGCCGGCGCCGATCCCACTCCGGTCGTGGACGCGCTCTTCCGCCTCAAGCCGCGCTCGTCGGTCTGCCTTTGGGAGAAGGCCCTCCAAAATGTGCGGTGGAGCGGGAGCCTGATCTACACCGAGCTGACCCCGGACGTCTTCGGTTCCTGCGGAGCGTCGCCGATCGAAGCGGAGGGCCTGGTCAATTTTCTCGTGGGTACCGAAGGCTCGCGAGTGGCCGCGATCCTCTACACGAACGACGATGGTTGGCGCGTGAGCATGCGCAGCATGTTGCCGGATGTCGATGTCGCGGCGATCGCCGCGGAATTCGGGGGGGGAGGGCATCCCCGGGCCGCCGGCTGCTCGATCGAAGGGGGCGAGCCTGAGCGCGAGCACTTCGTCAATCGGGTAGCCGAACTCGCCGCCGAATCCGTCCCGGCCCCGACCGAATCCACCGCCTGATGGCGAAAGGACGGCGGCAGGCGGTTCGACACGGCTACGTGGTGATCGACAAGCCAGCGGGGTGGACCAGTCACGATGTCGTCGCCCGCGTTCGGCGCCTGGTGGGAGAGCGCCGGGTCGGTCACGCGGGCACGCTCGATCCCGCGGCGACAGGAGTGCTGCCGGTCGCGGTGGGGCTGGCGACGAGGACCGTGGAATACCTCGCCGAATCGTCCAAGGCCTATCGCGCCTGGATCAGGTTCGGCGTGACCACCGACAGCGCCGACCGGGACGGCGCCGTCACCTCCACGGTCGATGTGTCAGCCCTCACCCTGGATGCGATCGCTCCAGCGCTCGATGCGTTCTGGGGCGAGATCTGGCAGCGGCCACCCATGCACTCGGCGATCAAGGTCGATGGCCGGCGCCTCTACCAGCTTGCGCGGTCCGGTGTCGAGATCGAGGTCGAACCACGGGCGGTGACCATCCACGTTCTTCGGATCGTCGACTGGACTTCTCCGGTGCTGTGTCTCGACATCGACTGCTCGAAGGGCACCTACATTCGCTCGCTGGCGCGCGATCTTGGCGAGGCGGTCGGGACGGGCGCCCATCTCGCGGACCTGGTACGGACGCGTTCCGGGCCGTTCGGCATCGACGAGGCGATGTCCCTGGACGATCTGGAGCGCGCAATGATCGAATTGGGTTGGGAGGAGATCGCCTACCCACCGGACTATGTGATGCGGCAGTTTACGCGAGTGGCGCTCAGCCTGGAACAGGCGATCGATTGGCGGCACGGCAAGACGATCCCGCTCGACGGACTGGTTGGCGTCACGCCGGTCATTCGGGCGTATGATGCATGTGGGACTTGGGTGGGGGTCGGGGAACTCGACGCCGAAACCGGAACCGTGAAACCCGTCAAGGTCATACCTGTGGAGTAATCGATCGCCGTGACGCAGACAGATTCATGGTCGTTTCCAGCCGCCCAAGATGGGCGGCACGTCGTCTCGATTGGTACGTTCGACGGGGTCCATCTCGGGCACCAGCACCTGCTTGAACGAGCGGGTGCACGGGCGGACGAACTCGGCGTACCGCTCCTGGCGGTGACATTCGAGCCGAACCCCGCCCAGGTCATCCGGCCGGACAAATTTCGCGGTCGGCTTCACACGCCGCAACAGAAACTCGACCGGCTCGAGGAGCATGCCGACGACATCGTCGTGGTGCCGTTTACCGAGACTCTCATGCGCGAGTCACCGGAAAGCTTTCTCGAACGCCTCGTCACGTCGACCGACCCGGTCGAAGTTTGGGTCGGCGAGGAATTCGCCCTTGGACACAAACGAAGCGGCGATATCGCCCGCCTGACGGAGATCGGGGCCGCCCTGGGATTCACGCTCGTGGCGGTCGCCCGGCGCGAATTCGGCGGGCAGGTGGTCAGCAGCAGCCGCATCCGGCAACTTATCCTCGACGCGGACATGGAAACGGCGGAACTGCTCCTGGACTACCCCTACCGTATTTCCGGCGAGGTGATCAAGGGGGCCCAGATTGGCCGCACCATTGGGTTTCCAACCGCCAACGTCGTGCCGCCAGCCTTGCTCGTGCCGGTTCCCGACGGCATCTACGCGACGATTGCCTTCATCGACGAATCGGACGAGGCGCGGGGCGCTATGACGTACATCGGCACCCGGCCGGCCCTGAACACGGGCGAGCGCCTGATCGAAACCCATATCCTCGACTATTCCGGCGATCTCTACGGCCACGTCCTTCACTGCGACTTCCTGCGCCGGCTGCGGCCGGACGCGACGTTCGACTCGCTCGACGCCCTCGTCGCCCAATTGAAGAACGACGAAATCGCCGCCCGGAAGGCGCTCCGGGAGTACAACGAACTGTAGGCTCATCCGCGGGTTAGGGCACTGAAAAATGTAGAACGGCACCCTGTTTCATGGTAGACTTAACCAGTGTCGTTGCTGGCATATCGTCGGTCGTTCCGCACCGACGTTTTTTGTGTGTCCAGCGCGCAACGCTTGCGGTTCAGGAGGCGAGCTATTTCCAGACCAGTTCAAACTCGTGTGAACGAACGGATTCGTATCCGCGAGGTTCGATTAATTGACGATGAAGGCCAGCAGATCGGCATCATTCCCACGCGGGATGCGCTCGAAATGGCACGGGAGAAAGGGTTGGATCTCGTCGAGGTCGCGCCCAATGCCTCTCCCCCGGTGTGCCGGCTGATGGATTACGGCAAGTTCCGGTACGAGCAGAGCCGCAAGGAACGCGATTCCCGCCGTAACCAGCATGTCACCAAGCTCAAGGAAGTTCGGGTCGAGCCCAAGATCGGCAAGGCCGACCTGGAAACCAAGGGCCGCCAGGCCGCCCGGTTCCTCGATGGCGGCGACAAGGTGAAGTTGACCGTCCTCTTCCGGGGGCGCTCGATCACCCACCCGGAGCTTGGCCGTGATCTGCTTGACCAACTCCAGGTGCTGCTCCAGGAGCACGGCACAATCGAGCAGACGCCGCGCATGGAGGGCAGGACCATGACGATGTACATGGCGCCGTCCCGCCAGCGTGTGGCGGCAACAGAACGAGAGGATCAGGAGACGAATGGGCAATAAGAAGGCGACGCTCAAGACGCATAAGGGCGCCAAGCGGCGATTTAAGATCACCGCGACAGGCAAGATCATGCACGCCAAGGGGATGAAGAGTCACCTTCGCCGGAAGAAGGCGCCTCGCGTGAAGCGTCAGTTCGACCGAATGCTGGTCATGAATGAAACGACGACTGGACGCGTCAAGCGCCTGTTGCCGAACGGCTAATTCGTGCGAAGCGGTGTAACGGGGTCGCTTGGGCGATCCGGCCGTTAGCGAAACAAGGATTCACACATGGCTCGTGTCAAGCGTGGTGTCGCGGCCCATCGCCGCCACCGCAAGGTTCTCCTCCAGGTCAAGGGCCATCGCGGCACGCGAAACCGGCTCTACAAGCGCGCACACGAATCGATGATGCGCGCGCTCCAGTATGCCTACCGCGACCGCCGAAATCGCAAGCGCGCCATGCGCCGGCTCTGGATCCAGCGCATCAACGCCGCCAGCCGGTTGAACGGCCTTACCTACAGCCGCCTGATCCAGGGGCTTACCATTGCCGGCGTGACGGTCGATCGCAAGATGATGGCTGACCTGGCGGTGCGTGACGAAGAAGCGTTCGCCGCGCTCGTGACTGTCGCCAGGCAGTCATTGCCCGCCACCCAGGCATAGGGTCAATCGCCAGTTGCGCGTCGATGCCCGCGAGATCATCATCAGCATCCACAATCCGGGTATCCGCCAGGCACGCTCGCTCCTCCGCCGAAAAGGGCGATCCGAGGAGCGGGCCTTTCTCGTCGAAGGCGTGCGGGCGGTCACGGACATGCTGGCCGCCGGTATCGTGCCGGCGCTGATCTACATCCGGGACAAGCCGGAGTATCATGAGTTGCTGGACGACCTGGATGCTCCGTGTCCCGTGCGACTCGTGAGCGCCGAGGTGTTACCCCGGCTCTCCGACGTGCTCCATCCCCAGGGCATCGTCGCCGTCGTGCCGATGTCCGCCGTGACAACGGAGCCCAGGTTCGATGTCTGGCGTGACGATTTCATCCTCGTTGCCGACGGTGTCCGGGACCCGGGCAACCTTGGCACGTTGTTGCGGTCGGCGGCGGGCGCCGGCGTGACCGAGGTGCTGGTGACGCCGAACTCGGTGGATCCGTACAACCCTAAATGCGTGCGGGCCGCGATGGGAGCCCACTTCCTGGTCAGTCTCCGCCAGATGACCTGGGAGCCGCTGATCGAACGCCTTTCGACGATTTCTGTTATCGTCGTTGCGGACGCCGGTGGCGAGGATGTCTCCGATGGCGTAGCTTGGTGGGAACCATGCGCGATCATCGTGGGCAGCGAGGCGTTCGGCCCGAACGACCGGCTTCGCGATTTCGCCACGGCGTACGTACGCATCCCGCTCGCCAGGAACCTTGAAAGTCTCAACGCTGGCGTGGCAGGATCGCATATGGTTCTCGAGGCGGCTCGCCAGCGACGACGTGCCGCGTCGCTCAATGAACCGTCTGAACGCCGTCGCGTGCGATAGAGGGATCGCAGGCACAGGTGACGGAAACGAGTAGCAATCATCAGGTGAGGGACGTCAACCCGTCGTGGCGAGCGACCTCACGAAGGGGGTATTCACCGTGCGCAAGCAGGATCTCGTTCGCGAGGTGGCCGAGGCCACTGGTCAGAACGAAGCGGCGAGCACGAAGGCTGTCAACGCGGTGTTCTCCGCGATCGAAACGGCCCTGGCCGATGGCGACGAGGTTACCATCAGTGGCTTCGGCTCGTTCAAGGTTGTCGAGCGTTCGGCTCGTCAGGGTCGGAACCCGCAGACGGGCGATCCGATCACGATCGACGCCCGCAAGAGCCCGGTCTTCCGGCCGGGCACCCAGTTGAAGCGGTCCGTGGAGTAACGGCAGACCGATTCCAACAGGCACAACGAGCAAGGGCGTTCCCGACCGGGAACGCCCTTGTTGTGTCTGGAAGCGCCGGGTCAACCCAGCGCACGGAGCAGCGACCAGGTAACGGGTGATGCACATGGGACATTCTCGTAACGCCTGATGCACAGTGCGGAATCTGGTAGGGGCGGACCGGCCCCGCTGGATACGATCGCATATGCGCGTCACGCGACGACGCCCAGGGTGTCCGCCCGGTGTGTCGCGAAGGGCTGGCTTCGATTCGCCGCTATCCGGGTGGACACACCATCGACAAGATCCGGACCGGCAAGGTGTTGGTCGCGGTCGATGGCGGTATCGCCCCTAGGATCATCGGCAATGTGCATCGCCCGACAGATAGGGGAGGCAGCGGAGCGAGTCTTGTGTCCTCGTGCCAGACGGACCTGCGCCTATGCGATGGTGGTGGTCTTCGCGGCTACATCGGTAGGGATGGTGGTCTCCCTGGCGATGCGTTCGGCGATGCCCCCGGCCAGGTCGAACTGCGCGGCGCGGACGCCGACCGAGAGGGCGCTCTCGATCGCCCTCGCCGACGAGCGGCCATGGGCGATGATCACCGCGCCGTTGACGCCGAGCAATGGTGCCCCGCCGATTTCCGCGTAATCGAGCTTCGACCGCATCGAACGGAAGGCCGGCCTGAGCATGTAGGCGGCCAGCTTCCGGGGAAGCGTGGCGGTGATCTCTTCGCGCATGAGTTCCATCAGGAACGTGGCCACACCTTCGGCGGTCTTGAGCGCGACGTTGCCGGTGAAGCCATCGGTGACGACGATGTCTACCGTGCCCATCACGACATCCTTGCCCTCGACATTGCCGACGAAGTTGAGGTCGTCTTCAGCGGCCAGCAATGGGTGCACCTGTTGGACCAGAGCGTTGCCCTTGGTTGGCTCCTCACCATTGCTCAGCAGACCGATGGTTGGGTTCCTGACATTGAGGATGCGCTCGACGTAAACCTGGCCCATTTCCGCGAACTGGACCAGGTTCGACGGCTTGGGATCGGTGACCGCGCCAAGGTCGAGCAGCAGGGTCTTGCCCTTGATCGTTGGGATGTAGGAAGCGATGGCGGGCCGCTCGATGCCCTTGACGCGGCCGAGGACGAGCAACGAGGCGGCCATCACCGCGCCGCTGTTGCCGGCGGAAACCACGGCGTCGGCCCGGCCCTCGGCGATCAGCCGGAGCGCGACATTGATGCTGCTCTGGGGTTTGCGGCGCACGGCCTGGGCCGGGTGATCGTCCATCGCGACGACATCGGTCGCCTCGACCACCTCGACATCGACCCCGGCGGTGTCGAGCCGGCTCAGGGCGGTCCTGATCTCGGCGACGTTGCCGACGAGCAGGAGCGTGGCCCGCTGGGTCCTCGCCCCGGCCAGGGCGCCTTCGACGATTACGGCGGGGCCGTTGTCGCCGCCCATCGCATCGACGGCAATCCGAATGGTCATGGGCGATCCTTGGCGTGCCGGGAGGGGACGGTGGGCGCTGAAGGGACACCCACCGGATTCGGGCCTAGAGGTCGAGGTTTTGGACGTCGCGGGCGTGCGTCAGGATGTACTTCTTCCGCGGCGGCACCGCCGCGCCCATCAGCATATCGAACGTTTCATCGGCCCGCACGCCGTCCTCGATCGTCACTTGCACGAGCGTGCGGTTCTCAGGGTCCATGGTGGTGTCCCAGAGCTGGTCCGGGTTCATCTCGCCCAGGCCCTTGTAACGCTGGAGGTCGGCCTTTTGGGGATTCGCCTTGAGGTTGGCCCGCAACTCGGCCTCGTTGTACACCCACGCCTCGTCCTTGCCTCGCTTGACGCGGTAGAGCGGCGGCTGCGCCGCGTAGATGTGGCCGTTGATGATGAGTTGCTCCAGATGACGGTAGAAGAACGTCAGGAGCAACGTGCGGATGTGGGCGCCATCGACATCGGCGTCGGTCATGATGATGATGCGGTTGTAGCGCAGCTTGGAAATGTCGAACTGCTCGCCGATCGACGTGCCGAGCGCGGTGACGAGCGTGCGGATTTCGTTGTTCTGCAGCATCTTGTCGAGGCGCGCCTTCTCGACGTTAAGGATCTTGCCGCGAATCGGCAGGATGGCCTGGAACCGCCGGTCCCGGCCCTGCTTGGCCGAGCCACCGGCCGAATCGCCCTCGACGATGAAGAGTTCGGACCGAGCCGGATCGCGCTCCGAGCAATCGGCGAGCTTGCCGGGTAGGCTGAAGTTATCCAGTCCACCCTTGCGCTGGACGAGTTCCCGTGCCTTGCGGGCCGCCTCGCGGGCACGGGCCGCGTTGAGGCACTTCTCGATGACACGCCGCGCGACGTGGGGATTTTCTTCGAGATAGGCGCCGAGTGCTTCGTTGACCACGGATTGCACGGCGCCCGCCATTTCGGCGCTGCCGAGCTTGCCCTTGGTCTGACCCTCGAACTGCGGGTCCTCCAGCTTCACGGAAACGATTGCCGTCAGGCCCTCCCGGACATCGTCGCCGGAGAGCGCCTCGTCGTTCTTCATGAAGCCGTTTTTCTTGGCGTAGTCATTGATGGTCCGGGTCAGCGCCGACTTGAAGCCGGAGAGGTGGGTGCCGCCGTCGATCGTGTTGATGTTGTTGACGTAGGTGTGGGTCGATTCGCCGAACGTGTCGTTGTACTGGAGCGCAACCTCGACGGCGCCCGCCGGCGTCTCCTTGGAAACGTAGAAAGGCCGGTCATGGACCACCCCGCGGTTCCGGTTGAGGTGACGCACGTAGGAGACGATGCCGCCCTCGAAGTAAAAGGTCATCTGCTGGTCGATGCGGTCGTCGGCGATCGTCAGCGTCAGGCCGCGGGTCAGGTAGGCCCACTCGCGGAACCACTGGACGATGAAGTCGTAGTTGTACTCGTGACCGGTTGGGAAGATTTGCTCATCGGCGAAGAAGCGGGTCGTTGTCCCGTGCGATTCGCGATCCGTCTTGCCGACGACGGCGACCGGCCCTTTGGGCTTGCCGCGAGCGTACGTCTGCTGGTAGACCTTGGTGTCGCCTTCTTTGGTGACGGTCACTTCGCACCACTCGGAGAGCGCGTTGACGACCGAGGCGCCCACGCCGTGGAGACCGCCGGAGACCTTGTAGCCGCCGCCGCCGAACTTGCCGCCGGCGTGGAGGGTGGTCATGATAACTTCCAACGCCGACTTCTTCGATTTGGTGTGGGTATCGACCGGAATGCCGCGACCATTGTCGGTCACGGTCACGATGTTGTCCTTGCCGATGGTGCAGACGATGGTGTCGCAGACACCGGCCAGCGCCTCGTCAACGGAGTTGTCGACGAGTTCGCGGATGAGGTGGTGCAGCCCCCGGGCGTCGGTGCTGCCGATGTACATGCCAGGCCGCTTGCGAACGGCCTCCAGACCTTCGAGTACCTGGATCTGGTCAGCCCCGTAAGCCGGGGTGGCTTCCTTGGTGCGATTCGTTTTGTTGGGGCTTGCGATAGCCATGCCGCGGACTCCTTGCGATTGATGAGCGGAGGCTAGGATCGCCTCGGTGATGGCAATGATCGAGAGGGTTGAAGCGGTCTTGGCAGGCGAGCCCGATCGTGAAAGAACATCATGCTCGCGATCGAGAGACCGGTGCCGAGCACGGCGTTGGCCAGCAGCGCGACGACGATGCCCGGCGGGTTTTCGACGATCACGTTCCAGACCTGGAGCAGACCGGTGGCGATCAGGAGTGACGCGGCGGCAAACCGCCAGCTTTGGGCGAAGTTGATCCGGGCGACCGCGTAACTCATCTTCGCGGCCCGGATCGGCCCGACGCGGTAGATGAACATGGCATCGAGCAGGAAGAACGTGTAGAGCGCGCCAATGCTGCCGAAGACGAAGAGCGCCAGTGAAAGCACGGCGATCAGGTTGATTCCCACCAGCGTCAGGATTTGCGCGGTGATGATGGCGGGCATCCCGAGGACGAGGATTCCGGCGAGGACGATCCCCAACAGGCCGACCACCCGGACCCACCCGAAGGCGATGTCTTTCAGCAGCGAACCGGCGGTCATCCCGCCTCCCCGCACGGCCTGGGCCAGCGGCACCTTGAACAGCACGACGAGGACGGTCGCCGCCAGGAAGAGCAGCGCGCCGATGCCCAGTACGCTGGACCAGTGGTCCGGGTTCACGTTCTGGCCGAGCCCCTGGCCCCACTCATCGTACATGTCCGCACGGTCCACGCCGCCGGTCAGCGCCGGGACCAACACCCCGAGCATGGAGCCGAGCAGGGTGTCGTTCGGCAATCCGGAGAAGATCGACGGCGTCAGGCTGGCGATCAGGTCATTCACCCGCAGGCTTTCGCCGACTCGCCCGAGTTCCTCGGCGGCGGCTGTACCGTTGCGCCCGCCCTGGTCGATCATCAGGTCCTGGAGCGGCTCGATGACGGCGGCGGGGTAGATCTGGACCCCGAGCCAGGCCCAGAGATCGATCATCAGTGGCAGGACGAAGAGGTAGGGCCGGGCCACCACGAGCGAGAACCCGGCGGCGAGCGTTTCGAGCACGCCCGACACGTCGTCCGGGACCGCATTCCTGGTTCGGGCCGCCGAGCGGCGGTTCAGGTCATTCACGAAAGTCCAATCAGGTCCAGTCCGGCCTCATCGAATCCAAGGTGGTGTCCCAATTCGTGGAGCACCGTGATCCGAATCTGCTCTTCGAACTCGCGGCGTGAGCCGCATGCCCGTTCGAGCGGACCGGCGAAGATGACGATTCGATCGGGTGTCACAAGTGAGTAGGACGTGCCGCGATCAGTGCGCGGAATCCCCTGATACAGTCCGAACAACTCATCACCGTCGTCGATGCCGGCGTCGTCGAAGTGTTCGGCTCGTGGCTCTTCTTCCACGACGATGGCCACGTTGTCGATCAGATGCCGCACATCTTCGGGAAGATCGCGAACGACGCGGGAAACGAGCGAATGAAAGCGTTGTAATCGAGCTTTTTGCGCGACGTTTCGTGCCGTTCGAACCATGCCTCATTTTACCAGAATGGCGCGGATTTCTCCACGTTTCGAGGGGTTGAATCCACGATCATTGGGGTGTACGGTCAGTCCTCTGGAGTTGGCGCGATGATCGCCTCGACGAGGATGTCGCGGCCGATCGTGACCGCGTCGGCCAGCCCGCCGCTGCCCTGTTCCAGGACGACCGCGACCGCGTACCGGGGCTCTTCATCGCCGATGAAACCGATGAACCAGGAGTGCGCGGAGCCGTCGCCCGTTTCCGCCGTACCGGTCTTGCCGCCGACGGTGTAGCCGTCCACCTGGGCACGCGACACGGTGCCGTTCTCGACGGCGTTGACCATCATCTCTTCGACCGCGGCAGCGGTCCGCGGGGAAATCGGCTGGCGCCAGACCGTTGGCTCCAGCTCGCGGCTCACGTTGCCGTCGTCGACCACCGCGTCCACGAGGGAGGGTTCCATCATCTCCCCCTCGTTGACGTACATCGACGTCACCATGCACATGTAAAGCGGCGTGACTAGTAGCTCGCCCTGGCCGAACGCGGTGTCGGCGATGGCGTTGTTGTTTCTGAGGTACTCGCGTGAACTGGCGAGCTGGCTTTCGGACACCGGCAGGTCGAACGGGATATCCTGCCCGAACCCGAATTCCTGGCCGGACTCCCAGAAGTCGGTGCCGCCGATCCTGAGCCCGATCTGCGCGAAGACCACGTTGAGCGACCAGGCGACGCCTTCGCGCACCGTCCACTGGTCCCGCGATTCATCGGGACGGTTGTTTTCGACCAGGATCCGGCCGTCGATGTTCAGTTCGCCGTTGTCCTCGAAGACCTCGTCAAGCTCGATGAGTCCGAGTTCAATCCCGATCGCCGCCGTAATCGTCTTGAACGTCGAGCCCGGCGTGAAGAGACCGAGCGTCGCCCGGAGCACGAGCGGCGCGTCGTCGTTGTCGATTAGGCTTTCCCAGTAGGCTGTCGCCTCGTCGCTCTCGCCCGGGCTGGCCGTGAAAATCCGTTCCGGGTCATAGTTGGGGTTGCTGGCCAGCACGAGCACTTCCCCGGTCTCGACATCCATCACCACAACTGAGCCGTTGCTGTCGCCCATCAGGTCCGTGGCCTGCCGCTGCAAGTGCGAATCGAGCGTCAGCCGGAGATCGGCCCCCCGCTGGGGCCGGTTGAGGAGGTTGTTCAGCGTGCGCTCGAGCGCGTCGTTGCCGGCTTGCCCGGTGAGTTCGTCGTTGAAGGTGGCCTCCAGACCGGCCGAACCGTAGAGCAGTGGCGAGTAGTACCCGGCGACGTAGCCGGTGGCCGGGTCGGGATACGTGCGAATGAAC